>CAYZIV010000155.1:0-4515 GCA_964478475.1 uncultured Gammaproteobacteria bacterium
ACTTGAGCCACGCCTTTTGCGATTTCTGATGCTACATAATCAAAATGAGGAGTGCTTCCTCTTATAACTGCGCCGAGAGTAATGATTGCGTCATATTTTTTTGATTCAGCGAGTTTTTGCGCCACTAAAGGGATTTCAAAAGAACCCGGAACCCACGCCATTTCTATATTTTCTTCGGAGACGCCGTGTCTTTTGAGAGCGTCAATGCAGCCGCTTAAGAGTTTTGAGCCTATGAACTCGTTGAAACGTCCTATTACTATTGCGAATTTGCCTTTTTTTGCCGTTAAATTGCCTTCATAAACTTTGACCATTTTATAATTCTCCAATGACTAATTTATAATATGTTCCATTTTATCACGCTTGGTGCAGATATATTTTTCGTTGTGTTTATTAATACAGACAGGGCTTTCAACCCTATCAACTATTTCAAGATCGTATCCTTCTTCAAGACCGATGATTTTTTTAGGGTTGTTTGTAATTAATTTAAACTTTTTGACTCCTAAATCAAGCAAAATCTGTGCGCCTACTCCGTAATCACGCAGATCAGGTTCAAATCCGAGTGATATATTTGCTTCTACTGTATCCTGACCTTGTTCCTGAAGCTCATAGGCTTTCAGTTTGTTTATAAGCCCGATACCTCTGCCTTCATGTGATTTTATGTACACCAGAACTCCGTGACCTTCTTTTTCAATAAGTTCCAGCGCGTTGCAAAGCTGATCACCGCAATCGCATTTAAGACTGTGAAAAAGATCTCCCGTTAGACATTCGCTGTGCATCCTGATTAGCGGATAAGTATCTTGAAACTCTTGTGGGTCGCCTTTAACCAGAGCAACATGTTCTGAATTGTCAAATGTATTTACATATCCGTAAATGTCAAAATCCCCAAAAATTGTTGGGAGTTTAGTTTTTACTATTCTTTTTACTAATTTTTCATGTCTGAGTCTGTATTTAATAAGCTGGGCAACTGTAATAAACTTTAGGTCGTGTTTTTTCGCGAATTCAACCAGTTCATTACGTCTTGCCATAGTGCCGTTGGGGTTGAGGATTTCGCAGATAACCCCTGCAGGGTACAAGCCTGCGAGCATCGCAAGGTCAACGGCGGCTTCTGTTTGGCCAACTCTTTTTAGGACACCGCCTTTTTTGGCTTCCAGCGGGAATATATGACCCGGTCTTCGCAAGTCTGAAGGTTTTGCGGATGGATCGGCGAGAACTTTAATTGTCATCGCCCTATCCTGTGCTGAAATGCCTGTAGTAACACCGAATGATGCAGTCGCATCAACGCTTATAGTGAAAGCTGTATTGTGAGATTCTGTATTGTCATAGACCATCTGGTTTAATTCAAGCTCTTTTGTCCTCTCAGCTGTCAAAGGGACACAAATTAACCCCCTGCCTTCTGTTGCCATAAAGTTTATGATTTCAGGTGTCACCTTTTCTGCTGCACAGATAAGATCTCCTTCGTTTTCTCTGTCTTCATCGTCAGCGACGATGACCATTTTGCCGTCTTTTATATCCTGAATAGCTTCTTCTACCGAGCTAAATTCAAAGTTGTCGTTAATAGTTTTGTTTTCCATAATTCCTGCTCTATCCCTGTTCTATTCGATGAATCCGTGTTCTTGTAAGTAATTTTCGTTAATGTTTCCGGTTTTATTATCGTACTTCCCTGCGAACTTTTCAACATATTTTGCAAGAATATCGGGCTCAAGGTTAATTTTATCACCGACACTCAAGTATTTTAAATTGGTTTGATCAATCGTAGCGGGGATGACCGCCACAGAGAAAGTGTTATTTTCGAGTGACGCAATTGTAAGACTGATACCGTTCACGCATACAGAGCCCTTGTAAACCAGATATTTCAATACATTTTCAGGGGCGCTGAAGTAAAAATTATAAGCCAGACCTTCTTTTTCTTTTTTTATAAAGTCCCCGACCCCTTCAACATGACCTGTGACAATATGCCCGCCAAACCTGCTGTTTGCGAGCATTGCTCTTTCCAGATTTACAATTTGTCCTTGTTTATAGCCATTTAACGTTGTTAAGTTCAGGGTTTCCAATGATGTTTCAACTTCAAAACCTGATGATTTAACGGCTGTAACAGTTTGGCACGCACCGTCAATAGCAACGCTGTCTCCTTCTTTTAAATCGTCAAGAATTTTCTGACAATTTACTGAAATAACCGCGCCTTTGTTCTGTTTAATTATGCCGGCGATTGTGCCTGTTTCTTCGATGAGTCCTGTGAACATATCTTTTTATTAACATAAAAGCGGTTCGATTGCTATGACAATCGAACCGCTGATTAACCTGAATCTCTAGTTATAAAAAATTAAAATTTCTTAAAAACCCACCCTCCACACCCTTATAGGTACGTTAAGGGCAAGCCCTTAACAATCTTTTTTATAACTTTAAGAAATTTTAATTCAGTCATAGCAGAGATTACAGCTATTTGGAGATTCGGGTTGATAAATTATTTTACAGTAATTCTGCAATTTCTGAAAACAAAAGTAAGAGAATGAATATTGTCAACGGCTTAGCCATTGATCCACTCCCATGGAAACTAATCATTTCCCCACGAGGGGTTTCAGGGGCGTGCCCCTGACCAAAGCCCCAAAAAGCGGGTTTTTCTTTTCTTTGCTTCGTTTCTTTTCTTTTTGCTCGCAACAAAAAGAAAAGAAATGAAGAAACCGTATTTTAATTACGATAATTTTTTCTTTTTTATAAAAAAAAGAAAATGAACAAGCTAACAAACCTGAGTCACAACTCGGGTTAAAAAAATTAACTTTTCAATCATAGAAAAAGTTTCCAGGTTTTGCTACAAGATTCCTGTCTTTTACAAAAAAATTAAACGCTTACGAAAAGTTTTCTACCCACGATATTTTTTTTGCCGTTATGATAACCGGCAAAGTAACCGCCTTTAATAGGCTGATTCACGCCATTGAAGGTTTGTTTTTGTCCGGAAATAAATGGTGAAGCGAAAGGGTTTTCCATCGTATTTACTGAAAGAGCTTTTGGCTTTGCTGATTGAGGTGATTGCAAAGCAGCGTTTATAGTATTTAAAAAGTTAGTTATCATTGATTTTCCCTCTCTCTATAATGTTTTTATTATTTGGCGGATAATTTGAATTTTAATTATTATTAACAAAAAGTCATAAGTTTACTGCTTGTCTTACAGATATATTCGAACAGGATTTGAATATTCTGAATCGCTATTTACAAAAATCCTCTTTTTATCTTAGATTGTGTTTAAAATAAAAAAAATATAAAATATAAAAAGCGTGAACTATAAATGAGGAGATTAAATGGAAACGGTTTATCTTAGCGCCGGTTCTAATGTTGGTGACAGGATAGGTTATTTGCAGCAGGCGAACATACTTTTAAAACATACTGAGGGCATAAATGTGCTTGACTGTTCAAGTCTTTACGAAACCGAGCCTGTAGGCTATAAGGATCAGGGCTGGTTTGTTAATGCAGTTTTGAAAATAGAAACATGTCTTGACCCGCAAACATTATTGAGTGAGTGCATGAGGATAGAAAAGCAGCTGGGTAGACAGCGGGAACAGGAGATAAGATGGGGACCAAGAACTATTGATCTTGATATCTTATTTTATGGTGATAAATTAGTATCAGAAGATTTTCTGGATATTCCGCACCCTCGTATGCACGAAAGAGCTTATGCGCTTGTGCCTATGCTGGAATTAGACCCTGATTTTCTCCATCCTGTATTAAAAAAATCGGTTTTTGATATACATAACGACCTGGAAAACCCTGAAGAAGTGTATTTATATGGAACAAGAAGCAATAATTTCTAAACTTTCTGAAAGCATCTTGAATAGCGCTAAAAAACCTGCGTTCATGCCTTTTATAGAGGTCGGTTATCCTGATTTAAGCTTCACAAAAGAACTTTTTCGTTATTTTCAAAATAAAGGCGCCGCTGCTATTGAGGTGGGAATTCCTTTTTCTGACCCGCTGGCTGACGGTCCTGTGATTCAAAAAGCTTCGAAAGTCGCCCTGCAAAATGGGATTAATCTTCATAAAGTTTTCGAATTTTTAGGTGAAATAAAGCAAGATATACACGTTCCCCTTGTTTTATTCACTTATTTGAACCCTGTATTGAGTTTTGGGCTGGAAAAGTTTGTTCAAGAACTGAAAGACAAAAACATAGCAGGATTAATAATTCCCGATTTGCCACTGGAGGAGGCTGAAGAAATTTCCGCCTTGTGCAAACAAAACAATATCGACCTGATTTTTTTAATTTCGCCTACTTCCAGCAGGGATAGAATAGAAAAAATCTCGAAAAAATCATCCGGGTTTATATATCTGGTCTCTTCAACAGGGGTTACAGGGGTTCGAGAAACGTTTTCGTCTATGCTGAGCGGCGTTTTTTCTGAAATTAAAAAGCACTCATCTGTACCTGTTGCTGTGGGATTCGGGATTTCCAAGCCTGAACATATTTCAAATTTGCATGAAATCGGAGTCGAAGGCGCGGTTATTGCAAGCGCGTTTCTTAAAATTATTGACCAAT
>CAYZIV010000156.1:0-1501 GCA_964478475.1 uncultured Gammaproteobacteria bacterium
CAGGATAAGATGAACCTAATGCCAAATGGATTGATCCGCCAATTTTTTCATCAAATAAAATATTTCCTGTAACTTCCTGTATCATTTCATTTGTGCCGAAAGCAACTTCTCCAAGGTATCTCGCGCCTTCATCCTGATTAATCATTTTCAAGAAAAATTCTTCACCTTTTTCAGCTTCCGCATGGACAACTTTGCCTTTTTCAAATTTAAGATAAATTTTTTGAACCTCATTACCCCTATATATTGCAGGGAAATCAAAATAAATTTCACCTTCAGCTGAAGTTTCAACAGGAGAGGTAAAAATTTCTCCATCAGGGAAATTATTACTTCCATGACAACTTTTCCAAGTCCTGCCTTCTGTAGAAACTGTCAGGTCGGTTTTCTCGCCTACTATGCGAAGTTTTTTTACCGGATTCATTTTTTCAACAAGTTTTTTCTGAAATTCTCCTATTTCCTGCCATTTAGCAACAGGGTCATCTAAATGCAAATAGCAAGCTTTTAAAAGAAACTCTTCGTAGTCAAATATAGACATTTTAGCTTCCTGCGCTAATGCATTTGTGGGAAAATCACATATAACCCAACTTAATGTTCCCTCTGAAGCTCTTTTGAGCATTTTTGTACTGAGCTTCTCGGTTGCTGCAGACCTTTTTGCAAGTTTTTCCGGTTCGGCTTTTGCCAGATTTTTTGTATTATAAGGCGCGCCTATTGAAATAATCTTGTCTACTCTGTCATATTCCATATCTGTAATCGGGTCTATAAAAGCCAATTGCTCATCTGTTGCTGTTTTAAAATAAATTTCTTTTTGTCCTTCCAGTCCAATTTTTAACAACGGATGGGCTCCTCTTTTTAAAACTTCCTCGTAAACAGCTAATATAAGAGGTTTCGCCTGAACATCCGATGATATAATAACGAGATCACCCTTTTTAACTTCTGTTGAATAGTCTACAAGCACTTTTGCATATTTTTGCCATATGTTCATATTATTTCCTTTTTAAAACTGTTTTTACTAAATAATTTATTTTTCAGTTTAATTAAAAAATAAATTCAACAACTTATTAATTAATTTAAAATATTAAAACCCGGGGAATTTTCCGCGCATTCCGGGCGGTAAATTCATGCCCTTCAAGGGATTCTTCCCTGATTTCATCCCTTCAGTCATTTTACGCATCATTTTACGCATGTTTTCAAAATCTTTTAAAAACCTGTTTAGCTCGTGCAGGGGGATTCCGCTGCCCGCTGCAATTCTTCTTTTTCTTGAAGCGTCAATGATATCTGGCTTCTGTCTTTCTTTGACTGTCATGCTGTTTACACATGCTTCGATTTTTTTCATCTGGGCTTCGCCTACATTAGCCATTTGCTCTCTATCTGACTTGGAAACTCCCGGTATCGGTAACATTCCGAGTATCTGGTCCATTGAACCCAGTGATTTCATTTGTTTTTGCATTTTCATAAAATCTTCGAGAGAAAAGTCTTTTGAGCGGATTTTTTTCTCCAGCTCTTT
>CAYZIV010000156.1:1601-4462 GCA_964478475.1 uncultured Gammaproteobacteria bacterium
GGTTCAAACAACCTGTCGAGAATCAAAAGCTCTGCCATTAGCTCGGTATCAACCTGAAGCCTTCCGGCTGTGTCTACAATTACCGTATTATAACCATTGTCTTTTGCGTGCTGAACTGCTGCTGTCACGATTTTCCTGACGTCCTGATGCTCTTCTTCCGCGTATACAGGAATGCTGATCTGTTTTCCAAGCGACTGCAACTGTTTTATCGCTGCGGGACGATACACGTCAGCCGCAACAAGCAGCGGGTTCCTGCCGTTTTTGCGAAGTTTTAACGCAAGTTTTGCTGCAGTTGTTGTTTTACCTGATCCTTGAAGACCAAACATCATTATAATATTCGGTTTACCTTCCGTAGAAATCGGAATATTCTCTCCGCCAAGCAAATTAACCAACTCATCATGGACAATTTTAACGAGTTGCTGCCCAGGAGTTATACTCTTTAAAACCTCTTCGCCTTCAGCTTTGTCTTTTACGCTTGAAATAAATGATTTTACAACTTTTAAACTGACATCCGCCTCAAGCAGTGCTCTTCTGATCTCTCGAAGAGCTTCCGTCATGTTGTCTTCTGTTATTTTTCCTTTTCCTGAAACGTCCTTAATCGTTGCCTGGAGACGTTCTGATAATGATTCGAACAATTTATTTTTCCCGTTTTTTTATTATCTATCCAATTATATTATAAACCGTATCGCGTTCCACGGGGGTCTTGCCTGTTGTTTTTATAAGATGCTCGATCTCCTCTTTCATCAATGCATCAGGGGTTTTCGAACCCGCCATGCGGGTGATTTTTTCTTCCATCACCGTGCCGTCAATATCGTCTACTCCAAAACTTAGACTGATTTGAGCAAGTTTTGTTCCTGTCTGAATCCTGAATGCCTTAATATGAGGCACATTGTCCAGCATTAATTTGCCTATCGCATAATCTTTCAAAATGTCTATACCTGTAGGTTCATTACTTTCGGTTAATTCTGTGTTTTCATAATGGCAAAATAATGGAATAAACGTCATAAACCCGCCAGTTTTATCTTGAAGTTCCCTTACTTTGAGCATATGATCAATTTTATCCTGCGGTGTTTCGCCAATACCGGTGAGCATGGTCACATTACTCTTCAAGCCAAGATCATGCGCAATCTCCATAACCTCCAGCCATTTTTCTCCTGAAATCTTATCAGGACAGGTGGCTTGCCTTATGTTTTCCGCAAAAATCTCCGCCCCTCCGCCTGGTAATGAACCGAGTCCCGATTTAATCAACTCTTCCAACACTTCCCTTACGGACAGACTGGAAATCTTTGCTATATAATCAATCTCCACAGCAGTAAACGCCTGTATATGAATATCCGGTAATATCCTGCGGCACTCCTTCAGTAATTTTTTATAAAAATCCAGGTCACATTCGGGATTTAATGCTGATACTATATGAATTTCTTTTGCACTCTTGCTTACTCTCGTTTCCAAGTACTCTACAGCCTTGTCAATAGTGTAAATAAACCCCCCATTTTCGCCTTTTTTCCGCCTATAAGCGCAAAACTTGCACGTGCCTTCGCAAATGTTCGTTACATTAAAATGATGGTTGTTAATCCAGTAAACATAGTCTTTTTTGTCCTGCCCTCCAGCCTTTTCAAGCCTTCTAACCCTCGCCTCGTCAGCGAGCATTCCTATAGACAAGATATCAAAGGATTTATACAAGTTTAATCCGTCTTCCTTTAATAGCCTCTCGTTATTCACGATTTTATCCCTGATTTTTTCTATAAAATTTTCCATTTTACTTGATCGCAATTCTCTTCATCACAGCATTTATCTTTTCAATTACCATTTCAGGGGTTATGTTTTTCAGACAGGCAATATCTTTTTTGCATTTTTTCCTTAAATCGCAAGGAATACACTCAAGATCAAGCCTTAACGGTTCATGAATATCCCCGCGAGTTAACCATCTATCCGGATTCATCGGTCCGTACAAACCTATTACAGGCACATTCAAAGAAGCCGCAATATGCAATGTCCCTGAATCACAACCCACCACAAAGCTCATCCTATTTATCAAAGCTGTGCTGTCTTGAATACTCAGTTTTCCGCACAGGTTTATCGGCTTGTTATAAAATGGCGTTATCATAAGGGATTCAATCTCCTCGTAAGCCTCAGAATCTTTCTGAGTCCCCGCATAAAACACCTGCATCCCTAAATTGTTCGACAAATGCTCAACTATACGTGCAAAATGTTCTTTTGGCCACTCTTTATTCACATTTCCGCTCGTCGCATGAACTAAAACCCGTGGCTTTTCAGGCAAATTTAATTCCGCAAAAATCCGTGAAATCTTCTCCTCCGATTTCGGATTGACCCAGTTTTCAAGATAGTTATCATTTACTGCAATCCCGTCATACCTTAAGACATCAAGAATACACTCAACTTCATGCTGACAATCCTTATAAGGAACTCGCTTTGTAAGCAAAAATCCTCTTCCTTCCGTATCAAAACCGATTCTTTGTTTTATTCCAGCCATAAAAGCCAATATAGCACTCGATAAAGATCTTTTTAACACATAGGCTTTATCGTATTTCCTGCTTTTTAAATCCTTCACATAACTAAAAAAACTCTTCTTCTGTGCTTTTGTGTTCTCGTAACGGTGTTTTTTTGTTGTATCGAAGAAAATCAGCTCATCAACATACGGACAATCCTTTAACACATCACCTGAAACCGGTCCTACAAGCACATCTATCTGAGCATTGGGATATGCCCGTCTTAGATTCCTTAAAAAAGGTATCATCAGTACTGTATCGCCTATGAATCTGTATCTTATTACAAGTATTTTCATTTTTTCTTAACTTTTTAAAACTCTAACTAATAATAATTATTATAGTTTTAAAACT
>CAYZIV010000157.1:0-4462 GCA_964478475.1 uncultured Gammaproteobacteria bacterium
TTCATCTTTTCCGTAATTTTTTCTTCTATCATTGTTATTACCTAATGCGCTGATAAAACATTAAATTTGGTTAAATAAAAAAACTGCCGCATTAAATTAACACCCTGTTAAAAAATAAACTTTTTGACAGAACTTTTTTCTATAAAACCGGAAAATATAATTTTTATAGTTTTCTGCTTATATTGAAAGTGATTTGTTTAAATTTTCTAAACTTTCTTGACTGTGAATTTATTATTATTGTCCACTAAGACAATGAACTTGTCAATGAATTTATATATATTGTTAACAAAATGAATCATAAATAGAATTAGTGAAATAATAAGAAAATTAAAAATTTTGAACTCGGGTGTGGTATAATTTTTATAAATATTGCTTTTATAAATTGTGAGAATGAATGGTGTATGACAAGAAAAAATTAAATGATATGATTATTAATCAGATTAATAAACTTTTGACTGAAATGGATGCTGATTATAAAGACCTGGCTAGAGTTCTTGACTATTCTGACAATTCTTATGCCTTTAGAATATTAAAGGGTGAAAAAATAATAAATATCACAACGTTGGTAAAAATTACATCTGCGCTTAGATTGATAAATGAAAAAAATGGAAAAAAAGTTGATGATTCGCATCTTTTTCTCAGTTACATATTTAGTCAATTGAATTTATAACTTTTTTTAAGAATTTTTATAAAAATTATAGTCTATTCGTTTTGATTTGCAGCAGTTTTTTTTTGTTTTTTTTTATTTTTGAATTGAGTTTAATTTAAATGATTTTGTTGTAAATTTTATTAAAATTTTTTAAATATATAAAGATTGCTATAAAAATCCTCCATATAACCGACAAAAATAACGTGAAAATCTTAAAGAGAAAAATGAGTTCTGTCGATAAATTACAAGAGGAGAGGATTTTTTTGATTTTTCAAAAATTTATCCACATTAAATTACAGAGAGAGTAGAGAAAAATTTTTTTGAAAGAAGGCGATTAAAACGAGTCTTACCGGTATTTATCCAGTTCAAATACATCAGCATAAGAATCTTCAGCAAAAAATTAACAAAAAAGCTGAAGTAACTGAACATGCCGAAAAACAGCCTCAAACGCCCCGTGATAACAGAGATCTGAAAGATAGCAGCTCGTTTAAGCAAGGGAAAAATGTTGAGCAATTTCCTCAAAAAAGCCTGAATATAACTAACGTCCTGGAGGATTTTAAGAAAACACTTGCCGCAATTAATCCCAATCCTGATGTAGCTGAAGAGGTCGAAGCATATCTCAAAATTACGGATAAACAATCCATCAAAGAAAAACCCTCAGCTCAGGTAATACGAACAAATCTCAAAGCTGCGGCAGGAATTCTTGATGAGTATATAACAGAAACGCTTGAAAAACCATCCAGAGTAGTAATGGATTGGGTGGATGCCCTCCTGCTTCAAAAAATTGATTATAAAGCTGATAAAAGCGTGAACTTGCAGCAAGATGCGGCAAAAACTCAGGATATCGCAAAAACAGAAGAGAAGAAACTGTCACAGCAGGAAGAAACCGTGATAACACCGGTTCAGCCCGAAAAACCTGACCCTGTGGCCAAAAAACTTAATAAACTTTATAAAAAAGCAGGAAAATTGGCCGATGCCGGAAAATTTCCTGAGGCATTAGCAGGTTATGAAAAACTCCTTCCTCTGGTTCAAAAAAATGACAATAAAACGATTGAAACGAAGATATATCTTGATAAAGCATATATCTATGATTTGAATAAAAATTTCCCGGCCGCGTTGGAAAATTATGATAAAGCCGTGAAAAAAGCCTCTGAAACAGGTGATCTTAAATCGCAGGCAGTGGGCCATTATAATATGGCTTCAATCTATGACGAGTTTGGCAAAGTTGATATTGCCCTTGATCATTATTATCAAGCCCTTTCTTTTGATGGGGAAATCGAAAATTTAAAAGCTCAAAGCCAGACTTTGAATGATGTTGGGAATGTTTTTTCTTCTGTTAGAAATTATAAAAATGCAATTGATCATTATCAAGTAGGGCTATCACTTACAAAAGAAACTGGTGATATAAAAGGTACGGCTTTTTTATTGAGTAATGTCGGCACTGTATTTAAAGTTACAGGAAAAGACGATAAAGCGCTTAAGTTTTATAAAAAATCAATTGAATATGATAAAAAATCCGGAAACCTTGAAGGGTATTCTGCTAACTATGAGCATGCCGGGGATATTATGATCAGAAATAATAAGGTGAAAAAAGCGGAAAGCCTTTATAAAAAGTCTTTGACAGCAGCAGAAAAATTGCAGGACAGAAATATTTCGATGAGAATTCTCGTAAAACTTAGTCAAAATAGTGTTTCTTATTAAAATTTAACAGCTAATAATCTGTGGCCTTTTATTAAAAATTTTAAAAGGTTTTAACTTTATTTTTGCGGGATTTGCCGTCTTTTTTGAATTTTTTTTTGCCTTCGTTGAATTTATCAAAAGGTTTGTCACTTTTGGAAAATTTGCCTCTTTTTTTGTCCGATGAGCCAAAAGATTTGTTTTCTTTTTTAAATTTTTCTTTTTTGCCGAATTTTCTGCTGGACTTTCGGTCTCTAAAACCGAATTTGTTCGACCTTTGTTCTTCTTTAGGGATTTCAAAATTAACGTTATGGTCAAACCCTTCATTTTCTTTATCTATAACCATCTTCAAAAGAGCCGCCGCAATGTCCAGAGAAGTGTAATCCTGCCCCATTAAAAGCTCAATCTGTTTGATGTATTTATTTATATCCCCTATTTCAATTATTTCAGTTATTTTGGACGTATATGAATTTATTTTTGTGATTTCAAGCTCATCTATTGTAGGAACGTCTTGTCGCAGAATTTGAATTCCGTTTGCCCTTTCAATTCTCTTTAAGCTGGAAATTTGCCTCCCTACTATGAATGTAAAAGCAATCCCTGATTTACCTGCGCGTGCTGTTCTGCCGATTCTGTGAGTATAATCTTCGTCATCTCTTGGAAGATCATAATTAAATACCGCTTCTACGTTATTTACATCAATTCCTCTTCCGGCAACATCTGTCGCAACAAGAATTTCAACAGCTCCATTCCTGAATCCGTTCATTACTCTGTCACGCTGGTTTTGGCTCATATCGCCATGAAGAGCGTCTGCGAAATATCCGCGGGTCTTCAAAATTTCTACCAGTAAATCAACCTGGTTTTTTGTATTACAGAAAACCAACGCCAGTTTGATGTTATGAAGGTCAATCAGGCGAGTAAGCACTTCAGGCTTGTTTTTTTCAATTACTTCAAAATAAACCTGCTGAATTTTAGGCGCATCGATTTTTTTATGTGTAACGTTGATTATTACAGGGTCTTTTTGATACTTCTTCGTTAGCTCAATAATTTCTTTTGCCATTGTTGCTGAAAACATCACTGTTTGTCTGGTTTCAGGTGTATCCTTGAGAATAATTTCCATATCATCGCGAAAACCCATGTCTAGCATTTCGTCTGCTTCGTCAAGAACAACTGTGTGAACACTGCTCATATCAATAGAACCCCTTCTCATATGGTCCATCATCCTCCCGGGTGTGCCTATTACTATTTGAGGCCCCTTTTTGAGCGATTTTAACTGCCTTTCTATCTCTTGCCCGCCATATATCGGTATTGCAAAAATTCCTTCCGTATATTTTGAAATCTTCCGGAATTCCTCCGTTACTTGAATGACAAGTTCTCTTGTGGGGCACAGAATTACTGCCTGCAGCTTTTTTAAGTTTAAATCAATTTTTTCTATGACCGGTATCGCAAATGCCGCTGTCTTTCCTGTGCCTGTTTGTGCTTGGCCTATTACATCTTTCCCTTCCTGTATAAGCGGAATAGCCTCTGACTGGATCGGGGATGCTTCCTCAAACCCCATTTCTTTTACCGCATCTAGTATTTCTTTTGATAAATTTAATTCTTCAATTTTTGGTTTCGTCATCTTTTTTCCTTAATAATAATGCCCTCACTCATTCCTAGAATGTAAGAGAGCATTTATAAATTTACATTAAAGGTCAAAACTTTTAGTTTTCTCTGTCTATTATATTCCAAAAGTTTTTAATTTTCTCTATATAACCTGAATTGCGGATTAATCTATTGTTGTTGCGCTCTTTATCTGATTTGCGATTCGAATTATATAAAGTAATATTGAACGTTTTTTGAAAATAAAAATAAGTTAAGTTTTATATAAATGTTTTTTTTTCAGAGTACACAACAAAGAAATATATTAATAAAAAAACATGAGTAAAATATTTGTTGTAATTAAAAATCGATTAAATATAATTTTATATATTAGGGAAAGGAGTGATGGCTTAAATTTTTAGAAAGACTATTAACGTGGGATTTAAAAGATTTTTTGTTTAAAAATAAAGTGATTTTATAAAAAATTGTCGATTAAACTAACCTGAGATTTCGAAACAAAAATAATTTTCTGTAATTATTTTTGGAAAGATGAGTATT
>CAYZIV010000158.1:0-4457 GCA_964478475.1 uncultured Gammaproteobacteria bacterium
ATAGAGTTAAGAACCGCGAAGGGATTTCTCAATAAAATTATGAATTTGGCTTTTGGAAATAGTTCATAAAGCTCAGGAATAATAAAATAGTATCGTGGTGATTTATCTAGAAAATAAGATTTTTTTGTGCTATTTACACCGGCGTATAATTTTAAAATAAATTCTTTCTTTAATTCCTGATATTGCGTTAGCCCATCTGGTAGTAGATCAATGAAACTTCTCATTGCCCATTTGCTAAGATAATGATCGAATTCGGCTTTTATGCCGGTATCCCTTAAATCATATAACATATGAAGATTTATCCAAGGTTCAGAACAAGTAAAAACATCAGGGTGATTATTCAATATCTTTTGAGTTAAAGTCGATCCTGACCTTGGCTGTGAAATTAAGAATATCAATTTGCTTTCATCTTGTATTTTCACTTCTTTAATCTCCGTGCTGATTGCATTTTTAAAATATGTTTTCTAAAGTTAATAATGGCATAAGCCCAATCAAATAGTTTTAATCCAATAATATTTTCCCTAAAAATTCTTTTTAGCCAGTAAATGTGATCTTTGGCAGGTGCTGATGAAAGGCCGCTGCCGTGCCTTCTGTAGCCGATACCCGGAATTCCCGTGTAAAAGTACTCGTATTTTTTTGAGAGGCGGATTTTTAAATCCCAATCTTCATAAAGCGGATAATCTTTGTAAAATCCGGCAAATTCTAACATTGATTTTGTAAAAAGAAAATCCCGGGGGATAAGGCATGTCCTGCTTATTAGGTGCTTCAATATTTTTCCCTCTTTTACGGGCAGCATTTTACTAACGGGTTTTTCGCCCATATCGCTTATCATAATGATGTCAGAAAAAGCAATTATTTCCTTCTTGCTATTCTCAAGTTTATCGAAATATAAATTTATTTCTTTTTCTAATTTTTTATCACTGTAAAAATAATCATCGCTATCCAGAGTAGTTAAGAAGTAGCCATTCGCGCTTTCAAATCCTTTATTTCTTGTTCGAGCAACTCCTATATTTTTATCATTTTTAATAAGCTGGAATTGTCTGAAGTGTTCTTTATAGCTTTCCGCGATTGCAATAGAATTATCAGAGGAAACATCATCAATAAAAACTACCTCGATATTTTTATATGTTTGATTTAAGATACTATCGAAACAATGCCCCAAATACTCTGCATTGTTGTAATTAGCTATTATTATTGAAATTGTGTTGTTCATTATGCTATAAATTTCTTTCTATAATAATCAAAAAATAATTTTAAATAAAATAAGTTATAATTGATATTGAATTTGTAGCTATTAACAATTTTAAGCCTTTCTTTAGTTCTTGTCACAAAATCATTAGATACACCGGGTTGAGAGCAAACCGCTATGTCAAGTCCTGTATCTACAAAATTATGACTATTTATGTAACTGCCATAAATAAAATCATAATCAGCGGCGATTTTATATTTTATATTGAACTTGTTCTTTTTTAATAATTCAGTTCTGGCAAATAAACTCTGATGCGAAAAAGGCATTCTTTTCCATATTTCAGGTGGTTTAATTGGGCACCATTTCATTTCTTTTTTTTTTAAAATTAAATAAGTATTTCCATAAATAAGATCGCCTTTGCCAAAATAGGCTTTCAATTTATGCAATGTTTTATGATCATAATAAGTGTCACCGGAATTCATAAAATTAATATAGCTGCTTTTTGGTGAAGCCGCGCTTATCGCTTTATTCATTGCATCATAAATACCTTTATCCGGCTCGCTTATTATTTTAGTTATCTGATTTTTATAATTGTTGATTATGGATAATGTATTATCATTGGAATTTCCATCCACTATAATATATTCTAAATTTGGATAGTTTTGATTTAAAACACTCTCAATGGTAGAAGCAATGTTTTGCTCATCATTGAAAACAACGGTAACAACAGTTATTAAAGGATTGTTCTCTGTCATCCAAATATCCTTTTAATAATATTGCGTTTATATGAATTGAGCTCCTGCTCCAGCATTTCGAGGCGGGCCTGGAGCTTTCTTTTATCGTCTTTGAGCTCTTCAATCATTGATTTTTTATCAGTGATATTTCTTTTCTGCTCATCGATGGTTTTCTTTTGTTTATCAATTTCTTCCTGCCTTTCGTGCACTTTAAGGCGGAGTTCGTCAATGAGTTCCTGCTTTTGCTCAAGCACCATCTGCTTTTCGCCGATAATCTGATTATTTTGCGCGATTACGTTTATATGCCTTTCCAGGCCCTCGCTAAATCCCTTTAAATGCGCGTCCTTAGCTTTTATGACTTCTTTCAAATGATTGAGCTGTTCTTCCTTTGCTTCGTCTATTATCACGGGGCCGCGCTTTTCGGGGAAGGTGTATTCCGGGCCGAGGGGGTGCATAACGTTCTCTATTTTGCATTTGATCTTTAACGCGCCGAATAGTTCCGCTTTATCGCGGTCGCGGCAGAAGAAGAGGTTCACAACTCTCTTGCGGATAAAATAATATCCCTTCCCCAGCATGATATTTTTTATTTCCTGCTCGGCATCGGCGTTATTTGCTTCTATTATCAGCAGCTCGGGCCTGTATTTTTCAAAATCGAATGACTTTAGAATACCGGCTTCATTTCCCTCGGTATCGATACTGATGAAATCGATTTTGCCCTCATGGCCCGCGGATTCGATTATGCCGTTTATGGTGCCGGCTTCCACGGTGAGCTCATCGGTCTTGTAATCCATACCGAGTTTTGAATAAATTTGCTCCATGTCGTGGTCTTTATCCACCTTTTGCACGGAAGTGAAAAGCCCCGTGGGGTCAACATTGAGCGTAATGCTTTTGGTATCATTATCGCCAACGCAGGCTTTTTGCACATTGATAGAACCGGGGCGCTGCTCTTCAAGGAACTCAAATATCACAGGGTTCGGCTCCACGCAAATGCCCTTCCAGCCGAGTTGCTCGAGCATATAGGTATTGCTCAGGAATACGCCGTCAAAAGCCCCTATATCGAGGAAAAAGCCGTCTTTCTTATTCCCGAAAAATTTGTGGATTAAATAATCTTCTCCAAACTGGCTGTAATATTTAGGTTCATCAATTATCATATTTGATATTTCTCTATTCGTTGATCCAAATTAACTAAACCGCCGAAATTTTTATTTAATTTAGGCTTAACTCTGAACATAAGAATGTCAGTATATCTAATTGCAATTTCTCTCTCTATTTTATTTCCAAATATACCGGAAATTTGCGCATCAAAAAAATAAGTGCCATGTTCAAGCCTGCAATTAAAGTAGAAATCTATTTGATATTCTTCTCCATTTTTCACATCATTTTCTATTTGATTTTTTGCTTTATTTTCCCCCGAGTAGCTTACAACCAGGCCTTGCTGCGTTTTTATACACATGGAAAAAAGTGTTTCATTCAGGTCAATATGGAATCTCGCCTTGAATGAATAAATATACTCCCTATCCATAACCAGAATATTTGCTTTTTTGCCTTCGGGTGTTCGTACATGAACGTCGTATATTTCTACATCATAATTTTTGTACTCTGTTGTACTCTTCGGCTTAAGGTTTTCCAGGTAGTAGGGTTCGTCGTCATCCGGGGTAGGGGCGGGCCGCTGCCGTGATTCTTTTACTTTTTGTAGCATCTCCTTTTTGGGTGATGGCGCGGGCTTGCCCGGGGGGGCTTGTTCTGCGGGGGGTTCTTTCATGGCGCAAATTTCTTTCAGTACGTCCGGGTGTTTCGCCGGCGGCGCGAAGAGCAGGCGCTCATACTGTGTGGTAACGAATTTGGGGCTGCCCTCTAATATAAGCCTGCCGCGCTCTAAGAGCACCGCGCGCGTGCACATCTGCCTTATGGCGTTCACCGAGTGGCTGACAAATAGTATGGTGCGGCCGCCCGACATGAGCTGCTCCATGCGCGCGAAGCACTTGCGCTTAAAGAGGTCGTCGCCAACGGAGAGCACTTCGTCGAGTATGAGTATTTCGGGCTCCATGACTGTTGATACGGCAAAGGCGAGGCGGCTTTTCATGCCGCTGGAGTAAGTTTTGAGCGGCTGGTCGATAAATTCGCCAACTTCGGCAAAGTCGATAATCTCGCGGGTTTTTTCTTTCATTTCTTCAGGCGAAAAGCCGAGTATGGTGCCTTTGAAGATGATGTTGTCGCGCCCGGTAAACTGGGGGTTGAATCCCGATCCGAGTTCGAGCAGAGCTGTAACTTCGCCGCGTATGTCGGCGGTGCCTGAGCTGGGCTGCAGCACCCCGGAGATGACCTTAAGGAGTGTGGATTTGCCGGAGCCGTTCCTTCCGACGATGCCGAGTATCTCGCCTTCCCTGACGCTGAGATCGATATCGCGCAGAGCGAAGAATTTTTTGTGGTAAACTTTACGCACGGGTGAGAGGGCCTCCTTAAGTCGGTCCTTAGGTGAGCCGTAGAGTTTGTAGTACTTGCTCAATCCGCGTATGTTGATTATGTCCATAGTT
>CAYZIV010000159.1:0-4443 GCA_964478475.1 uncultured Gammaproteobacteria bacterium
GCAATTCCAGAACTGTATCCACATATGTTCTTATAACCGAGGTTTCCGCAGAATAAAACGGCATTTTGCCAAGTTTTCTTACTTCTCTGTTAAGATTGTCTTTTACATATTTCGGAACTTTTGCAGATTTAATTCTGTCCAAAAGCTCGTCAATTTCATCTACACCTTCTTCTCCCTCGAGCTCTTCTTTTATAGCTCTTATTTTTTCCCTCAAAAGATATTCTTTTTGTGATTTTCCTAATCTATACTTGACTTTTTCCTGAAGAGCTTCCTCTATCCCAAGTAATTCTATTTCTTTTGAGAGGATTTTGCTCACATATTCAAGTCTTTCATATGTATTTAATATTTCCAAAACTTTTTGTTTTTCCGAAACTTCTACAGAAAGATATGTGGATATTATATCTGATAACTTTCCTGCTTCTTTTATCTCTGCAAGAGATACAAAACTTTCTGCATTAATTTTTGTTGTTTTTCTTATATATTCTTTAAATTTTTCAACCGTAAGATTCAATAATGCTTTTGTCTCTTCATCTGCAATTTTGGCTTCCTCTAAAACCTCATAATTTGCCCTTAAAATATCTTCTTTCTCTTGAATATTCAGTATTTTTACTCTATCTAAACCATCTGCAAGGGCTTTTACGCTTCCATCAGGGAATTTAAGAATTTGAATTACCTTAACCAACACTCCGAATTCATAAAGGTCTTTTAATTCAGGTTCATCAACAGAGGGGTCTTTCTGGGCAACGAGGATTACGTGATGATCTTCAGTTAAAACAGCATTTTCCACCGCTAATAAAGATCTTTTTCTGGATATAAATACAGGCGCCATCATTTGAGGATATATTAATATATCCCTCATTGGAATAACTGGTATTAATTCATCTTTTTTCTTTTTACTGCTCTTTTTCTTATCAGCCATTCTGTTTATACCTAACATCAAAACTACTTTAACTAATTTTTGATAATAAAAAAATTATCTTTAAATTGTAATTAATTATTACTTTATTTTTCCCTAATTTACTTTTATAACATAAATTTCTGTCCTGTTAAATAACAGGATCGAATTAATTCCTCTATTGCAAGCATTATTAAAATTAAAAAATAATTCCTGATTAATTTTATATAGAATCTTCGATAAACAGTCTCTCGTCATCAATAAATTTCTTCAGGTCCAAAATGCTCATTATCTTGTTATTTGAGAGCATAACTTCCGCTGATGTATATTTGCTCTTTTCATATTTAGTCTGTGAATTTAAATTCATTTTTTCAGAAGAAATATTTTCAATATTAAAAACTTCATCCACTAAAATACCAATCTGTATATCAGAAATTTTTACCACAATTATTTTTGTTTTATCTGATAAGGGAGTTTCAGGAATATTTAAAAAATATTTAATATCTACAAGGGTTATAAATTCTCCTCTTAGATTTATAATCCCCATTATAAACCCGGGAACACACGGAATTGGCACAAGATTTACTAATTTTAATTTTGTTATCTCCCTGACATGTTTAAGATTTATGCAATAAATTTCTTTATTTAAACAAAACGATATAAAATAATTTTCCTGATAATTTAAACTGTCTTGTGTTCCTCTTATCTCTTTTTGTAATTTTTCAGCCCTTTTTAAAAATTTTGTCTTAGAAATCTCGTCCGTTGCAAAATGGTTATTTATTATGCTTGTGTTATTTTGTGTTTCTGTGCCTTCCGGGCTAATATTTTCAATATTTTCTAAAATAGAATCTGTATTTAAAAAAGCTATCAGGTTGTTTTCATATTTATAAATGCCGGAAATTATTTTCTCTTTCGGTTTATAAGGAAGCGGCTCCAGGTTATCTCTGTCCAGTTGAATAACATTGCTTACAGAATCAACTATAATCCCTATTTTTCTATCATTACACTGAATTATTAACACCTGATGGTCTGTTGTATATTTTCTCTGTTCAAACCCAAGGAGCTTCCCGGGATCAATCACAAGTATAACCTGCCCTCGAAGGTTTAAAAGCCCTGCTACGTGATCAGGGAATTTTTCCACAACCGTCAATGCCGGCAATTGCAATATTTCTACGATTTTTTCAGCAGAAACAGCATAAGCCTTTTCTGAGAGATTAAATATTAAAAAAAGTTCAGAATATTTTTTATGCTTTACAAGCTGGTTTGAATTTATAAAATTTTCGATCATATTCATAAAAAAAGCCCTGTAATATCAATCAAAATTTAAACTTTGACTCTATAAGCAAGTTTATATAAGTCTTATTTTAACATGACTTAGAGGTATATTCTAAAAATAACGAATAAAACCTTAATCGACATAAAAAACTATTAAACGCTATTATTAATGTTTATGCTGCTGTTAAAGCAAGTAATTTTGTTCCTGCCTGCTTTCTTGGATTCATACATAGCTCCATCTGCTCTTGCCAGGAGCTCATCTTGAGTTTCTATATCTTCATCAATTTCAGAAATGCCACAACTAATAGTCACTTTAATTTTATTGCCTTTATATTCAAAATCTTTTTTTTCTATTTCCTGCCTGATTCTCTCTGTCGGAACAAATGCTTGGCTCATAGTTGTATCAGGCAAAATAACAATTATTTCTTCCCCTCCATAGCGGGTTACATAATCTGTTTTTCTTAAAGCAGATTTAATGATTTTCGCTATTTCAGCAAGCACCTTATCTCCAAATTGATGACCATACACGTCATTTACTTCTTTGAAATGATCAATATCAAATAAAGCAAGACTTAAATTATTTTTATGTCTTTTACTTCTATCAAATTCCCTGTCTAAAGTCTGTTGAAAATACCTTCTATTATACAAACCTGTCAAGCTGTCTATAATCGCAAGATATTTCGTTTCTGAATATAACCATTTAATTCTCATTAGAATTTTTAATTCTTTTAAAATAATGTCATATATTTTATTGTTTTTATATCTTTCTTTTTCAGAATTATAAAAAGCTATTCCGCCGATTATTTTATTAGCATAAGTTATTGGAATTATAATCTTAGACTGAAATTCCGTAAAAGCATTTATTTTGTTATTTTCATTGGCTAATATTTCAACAATTTCAATTTCATAATCAGATTCATCTATCGGATCTTTTTTATCAACAAAAAGATTGGATAAAAAATCTTCTTTAATCTCCATTAATGTGCCTTTGTCCACTGAAATATTTTGTATATTTGTCTGAATAAATTTTTGTTTTTTATCATCCATTTCATTGAAAAAAATGAGTGAAACATTGAAATCTAAAAGCGAATAAGCAAGAGAAAACAATTCTTTTGCAAGTATTCTTGTTGAATATATATACTCTGACAAATTCCTAAATTCGTTAATAATTGTAGATTCAATTAAAGACTGGTCGAGCAGATTATTTATTCTGGTTTGAAGATTTTTATTTTCAGATCTTTTTTGATCAATAATTTTCTGTCTTTCTGTTTCACTTATAACTTCAGTTTGGTCCAGAAAACTTTTCACCTGGGATAAAAATTCATCTTGTTTATCACTCTTTGTTATAAAGCAATCAGCTCCTGCTTTTATTGCCCAAAAATTATCAAGTTTTTCATTAAGCTGTGTTAAGAGAATTACCGGTATTTTTTTCATCGCTTCATCATTTTTTAACAATCTGCAAAGTTGATATCCGTTTATTTCAGGCATAATAATATCTGAAATAATAAGATCAGGAATAGTTTGATATGCTTTTTCTATTCCTTCTATTGCATTTGGAGCGGTTAAAATCTCATGCCCCAGCTTTGACAAGGTAATTTCAATACTTTTTAACTGAAGAGGGCTGTCTTCTATTAATAATATCTTTTTTTTCATCTATTTATACAATTAAATTATATTTTTAGTTACCGATTAATAGTATAATAATATAATTATTATACTATTAATCAAGAATAAAAATGAAATTTATATTTTTTAATTTTTATTTTTTTAAATGTTTGATTTTTTTTATAAAAATTGTTTCTTGATTGGTTTTAGCGTTTAATATAATTAATACAAAATTGATAAATGAGGTCGCGGTGAAATGTTTAAAAATATTAGTCTGGAAGAAAAACTTAAAATAAAAACAAGAGTTGCTCAACTTTTAATTTTTTTAATAGTTTTTGTTGCAATTTTTGGAGGATACAATATAGTTTCTCTTGAAGGAAATTTTGTTCCCTGGATTCTTTTTATTGTTATTTTATCTTTTTTAGGCATTATAACCTGTGAAATGCTAAAACGATGGATTTTAAATACTATTTCAGGAAATATTTCAAAATCTATATTTAAAACAGGTCTAACTTCCGATGAAATAATAAAGGAAACAAATCTCCAGGAAAACATCACCGATAAACATATTAAACTTTTAAAAAATTCTCTGGAAAATCTTGAAAACTTAAAAAAATCTTCATTAAAAACAAAGAAAAGCGCGGTTTCCGTAGCTGAAAAAACTCAGG
>CAYZIV010000160.1:0-4439 GCA_964478475.1 uncultured Gammaproteobacteria bacterium
CCGATAGAGCAGGAACTTGTTTTACTTGAAGAAAATTTAACCAAAACCTTGTTTAGCGGTAACTCTGAACTGGATTTAATGATAAATTATTTTTTTAAATCAGGCGGAAAAAGATTAAGGCCAGCAATTTTAATGTTGCTTGGAAAAACGATTAACAAAGGTTTTTTAACCCCGGAAATTTTTGAACTTGCTCAATCAGTCGAAATGATCCACTCTGCTTCGCTGATTCATGACGATGTAATTGATGATTCTGAGGAGCGTCGAGGTTTTTTAACGTTGAATAAAAAGTGGGGAGTGAAAACAGCAGTCATAACAGGCGATTATATACTTTCAAGAGCTTTGAGCAAGTTGACTTCTATAGGTATTTTAGCTGTAGAGGTCTTTACTACAGCTTTAAATGATCTCTGCGTTGGAGAAATTCTTCAAAAAAACCAGAGTTACAAGTTATTAACAATGGAAGAATTTATCAATAAGTCGGAGAGAAAAACCGCAAAGCTTTTTGCTGCCGGAGGTGAATGCGCAGCTTCTATAACTCCCGGTTCTAATAACTTAATAATAAACGCAGCAAAAGGATATTGCTTAAACTTTGGAATAGCATTTCAAATCGTCGATGATATTATTAATTTTAATTCAAAAAAATATAAAACAGGAAAGCCGTCGGGCACTGATCTGGAGAATGGAATTATAACAGCGCCGGTCATTTTTGCTGTCGAAGAATATGAAAAAAAGGGCGACACAACTCTTAGAAAACTGATAGAAACAAAACTCCGCAATAAAAATGAATTTAAAAAAGCTCAAGAGCTGGTTCTTGAATCAAACGGGATACAAAAAGCTAATATAATCGCAAAAGAATATGTGCAAAGAGCAATTGATTGTTTAAAACCAATTGAAGATAATTACTATAAACAGGCTTTGATTGATTTGGCCAATTATACACTGCAAAGAAGCTTTTAGAGACTATTCTTGAAAACCTGAAAGGAAAACATATTAATGTCAGAAGACGATAAAATGCCTAAAATCAATATAGACAAACAAAAAGTAAAGGCTTTTATAAAAGAGAGCATTGAAACAATAGTAATAGTGCTTGTGCTTGTAATAATAATCAGGTCTGTAATCGGTGAACCGAGATGGATACCTTCGAGTTCAATGGAACCGACGTTGCAAATAAAAGATAACTTGATTGTGGAAAAAATTTCATATAAGTTGTCAGACCCCGATAGAGGAGATATTGTTGTTTTTTATCCGCCTCATCACGAGCTGGACCCGACTTTATGGGGGAAATTTACACGGATGATAGGTTTTTTCAGTAAAGATGAGGCCTATATTAAGAGAATTATAGGTTTACCTGGAGATGAAATCAAAATAATTCCAGAGGAGGGCGTATATATTAACGGTGTTCTTCTTGATGAACCTTATAAAAAAGAAGTGTTTTATGGGCCTTGTTTGGCCGGAATGATATGCGGTCCTTATGAAATTCCTGTGGAAAGTTATTTTATGATGGGTGATAATAGAAATGACAGCACAGACAGTCGATATTGGGGAGTTCTTCCAAAAGAAAGAATTGTGGGCAAGGCAATTTTTAGATTTTGGCCGCTGACCCGCATAGGCCTGATAAAGTCTGCAGAATATGAAAACTTACAAAACAGCCAAGATAGTATCGAAAAGTAATTTTGAGGAATTTAATATAAAAGTACACGGAGATTTAAAGGGATTAAAGAAACAGTTTATCCTGAAATTGGAGAAAATTTACCGAAAAAAAGTTTCACCGCAGCAAATAATAACTGTTGATCTTGCTGAAACTATTTCGGAGCTTAGCCATGAAATTAACCGAGAAATTGCAGTTGTAATCAACAGACGCGGACAAATTATTAGTGTGAGCGTTGGCGATGTTAACAGCGTCCAATTGGGACAATTTAAAAATGTGAGAGAAGGCAAAGCAAGGTTGTGCGGACTTAGATGCATTCATACTCACCCTTCGGGCGATCCAAAATTAAGCAAAGCCGATACTAACGCTCTTGAACAATATAGGTTTGATGTTTTAGCATCAATAGGAGTTGATCCGGCAGGAAGTTTTAGTAAAAAACACGGGGAGACAGTTAAATTTGCAGATTCTTTTTCTGTTTCTTATTTACTTCCGCAAAGAGATGAAAGCGGGAATAATTATAAAATCCTGGAAACCACTACTTTAAGACAAGGTTTATCAGATGATTTTATAGAGTTTTTGGAAGATATTGAACAAAATTTTGCTCGCGGGATAGAAGAGAATATTTCTGAAATTAAAGAAAGAGCAATTCTAATTACACTCCATACCGCAGATTTATCGGAAAGTTTGATAAAAGAATCGCTGTTTGAATTGGAACAGTTGGCTGAAACTGCAGGAGCTGAGGTTCTTAGCAGGTACACACAAAAAAAAGCTTATCCTGATCCGTCAACATACATAGGTTCGGGAAAAGCCAAGGAACTGGCATTGCATGTTCAGGAGCAAAACGCCAATTTGGTAATAGTAGATGCTGAATTATCAGCAAGACAGCAAAAAAAACTTGAGGAAACAATAGGGGTAAAGACTATAGATAGAACAGAGCTTATTCTCGATATTTTTGCCCAGAGAGCAGCGACAAGAGAGGGAAAGCTTCAGGTAGAACTAGCGCAGTTAAAGTATTTGTTTCCAAGGCTTATTGGCACAGGCCTGTCATTAAGCAGGCAGATGGGCGGAGGTCGTAGCGGCGGCATTGCAACGAGAGGCCCAGGAGAAACAAAATTAGAAATTGACAGAAGAAGAATACGTGAGCGGATAAAAAATCTTGAAAATGAAGTAGAGCAGATAAAAAAACATAGAAATCATCAAAGAAAGCGTCGGCAAAAAAATCATATTCCGGTTGTTTCTATAGTTGGTTACACGAATACAGGTAAATCAACTTTAATAAACGCATTATCCGATTCTGATGTGCTTGTGGAAAACAAGTTATTTGCAACGCTTGATCCAACTACAAGGAAGATAAAGTTGCCTGATATGTCTGATGTTTTGTTAATAGACACAGTTGGTTTTATACAAAGGCTGCCTACTTCAGTTGTCAAAGCATTTAGAGCAACGTTGGAAGAAGTTACAGAATCCAACCTGATTTTGCATGTAATTGACCCTGTTCATCCATCTTGTGCAGAGCATATTGAGACTGTTTATGATACTTTGTCAGAGCTTGATGCTTATAAAAAACCTATAATTAGTGTAATAAATAAGGTTGATCTTGTGAAAGATGAAGCGATTTATGATGAATTAATTCACAAGTTGCCAAATCCTGTAAGGGTTTCAGCATTGAAAAGAAAGGGTTTTGGCGGGTTATTAAATAAAATTCAGGATATTTTAAGCTTATAATTTAATAATAAGATAAGTTTGCCATAGTTATAAAAAAGTCAATAGAATATAAAAAAATGTAAATATATATTTTGTATAGCAATTTTGTATATGACCATGTTTTTAATTAGTATAAGTTAAATTTATTAAAAATAAGAAAGGAAAAGTATGGTAAACGGAATCAATTTTTTAAACCAGGCAGAACAGATAAAAGTTTCACAAAAAAACTTGCAAAAAAGAGAGCAAAAGCAATTACCGGAACAAAGTCAAAGTATATTTACCGAGCAGAATAAAGCTGAAAAAGGAAAAGGACTCGGATTAGGAAACGGTGAAATTCCTCCGGGAATTCAGAAAAAAATTGATAGCGGTTCAGTGCCGGCCAGTTTAATCGAAAAATTTCCGCATATTCAAGAAGCAGTAGATTCAAAGAAAGCTGATAAGCCTGAAGTTGAAAAGGTGAAAGAAGGCCCTGCTGCTATTGTTGAACAAATTAGAGAAATTATAGCGAATTTAACTAAAGATAAAGCTGAAGAAATAAAGCCTGAAGAAAAGCCTGAAGCTAAAAAAGAATTGATCGCATAGTTAGCAAAGTAAGATAAAAAATTAACCCCTTCTCTTATAGCACTGGAGAAGGGGTTAATTTTTTTCAAGCAAATAATTACGTGATAAAATATAGCTGGATAGAATGGAAATTAGCTGATGATAAGGCGAAGACAGACAAAAAAGATAAATATCGGAGGAGTAGAAATTGGAGGGGATTCTGCGATTTCTGTTCAGTCAATGTGCAATACAGATACACGGGATGTAAGAAGCACTGTACAGCAGATTAGAGAACTAACAGATGCCGGATGTGAAATTATAAGAGTAGCGGTTCCTGATAAACAAGCGGCAGAGGCAATAAAAGATATAAAAAAGCAAATAAATATACCTCTAATAGCAGATATACATTTTGATTATAGGCTAGCGATCGAGTCAATTCAAAATGGAGCGGATGGTTTACGAATAAATCCAGGAAATATAGGCAAAAGGGAATTCGTTGAAAAAGTCGTAAAATTAGCCGGTGAGAGAGATGTGCCTATAAGAATAGGTG
>CAYZIV010000161.1:0-4434 GCA_964478475.1 uncultured Gammaproteobacteria bacterium
TTTATTTATATTTTTATTTCTAATCTATTCTTTTCACAAAATCAATACTACATTGAAAATATTATAAACCAAACTTTTATAATTAAAAAGTTTTCTTGATTTTCCACATTTCTACACAGATAGCAGATAAGAAAACTTAATTATAATCAAAATATTTATATACAAACTCAAACTCTTGAATGAAATTTTAAATTACTTTTAACATATTAAAAAAGCGGGAGACGAGGTTCGAACTCGCGACCTCTTCCTTGGCAAGGAAGCATTCTACCACTGAACTACTCCCGCTTATTTTGGTTAATCTATAAAATTTCTATGTGATATTCTCATAATACCAAATACATAGTACATGGAGCAGATATTATTTTCAAGTAAAAAAATTATTTAAATCAAAAATATAAAAATAATTGCCTTAACAACGGTTGCCTTGGCAACTTATTTTCTACATTAATCAACATTTTTTTAAATCAGCTATTTAAACCCCTAACTTACCCCTAATCTACCTATAATTCACCTATAATTCACCCCTAAAATATTCCTGATTTACCCCTAAAATACCCTTAATTTAACCCTAAAATACCCTTAATTTAACCCTAAAACATCCCTAATTTACCCTAAAAAATTACCATAAATTCTTATTTTTTATTTTGATATAACCTCATATAAACATTAAGTTCCGGAGCTTTATTATACTTTTTGCAGATTTTATCTGCCTTTAAAACAAGCTCCTCAGGGACTTTTGGGTCAATCTGAAAACCAAACCTCCTGAAATACGTGGGAATTACGGTAGTCAACCAAATTTCATCCGAAGATGCAGTCTCAATGAGCTTTTTTATAATAAGCTTCCCTATTCCCAGCCTCCTGTAAGCTTCTAACACCCCAACGGTTGAGATTTCACTGATATTTCCGTGATTTTTATATCTGCCGAACCCGGCAAGATTGCGGTTTTCCTTAACCACAAAGCATTTTGACGCTTCAATGCCATCATTATCAAGATGAAGCATTTCTGCAAAATCCGCTACCTGCTTGACATCGGCCTCGCTTGCTTTTCTCAGAATAAACTTCAAACTTTCTCCTCAAAATTTTTTCAAAAACTTATTATAGGAGATTTTTATACATATTTTAGTGTCTTATCGGGGAATTTCTTCAATAATATTTATGCCGTTATACTTGTTTCTTGCCGATTCTATTCCTTCTGTCAGATATAATTCTATAGCTTCAACACAAACATCTGTTATTTCAGGCAAATATTTTTGCTCTTCTTTTGAAAATTTTTCCAAAACATAATTTTTCCACAATTTTTCACCAGGATTCGGCCCTATACCGACTTTTAACCTCGGAAACTGATCGCTTCCACAACTTGAAATTATTGACTTAATTCCATTATGATTCCCTGCTGTACCAGAAGGTCTAAACCTAATTCTTCCCAAATCAAGCGTTATATCATCAAATACAACAAATACATCTTTAATTTCTATTTTATACCAATCCATTACCCGACGTACTGCATCGCCTGATAAATTCATATAAGTTTGAGGCTGCACAATAAGAATTTCTTTATCTTTAATTTTCCCTTTACCTAAAATCGAATCAAACTTAGGATGGAATTTTCCAACTATTCCTGACTTTTCAGCAAATTCACCTGTTATTCTAAAACCAATATTATGACGGGTATTTCTATATTTTTCTCCGGGATTACCGAGCCCCGCAATTAATATCATTTATTTTTCCTTTTTTATTTTCATTATAAATACAAATTTTATGCCAAAAATTTTACCTTAATAAACTTATTATTTAATCAACTATCTAATTTAAACATTAAACAAACTAATGTAATAATATTTTACATACTAAAAGTTTTATTATCTTATTTTTAAATTATTTTCTTATACGAAAAACAGGGGGAATTAAGTTTTTATCATCAAATAATTATTTATAGAAGCAAATTATTCAATAAATTTGTGAAATATTTAGTCTACAAATTTTGAAAAACAAGGGAGGGTATGGACATTGCCGGATAAAGGACATGAAACACAAGCTGTAGTTAGTAACAGTAGTGAAAGATTAGTACAATTTTTAGAAAACACAAATCTGCATAAGAAAGATTTTGCAGAAATGGTAGGTGTGACCCTATCATACGTTTACAGTCTTATTGATAACACAATTCCATTTTCCACAAGAACCACGACATTAGAGAGAATTGCCGTTGTAATGGAAATTTCACCAGAAGAGTTCCCGGAATATAAAATATCCGAAGAACCTAAACTCATTGATCCAGGCGTTCATTTTCTAAAACAAAAACAAAAAGAAATGGAGCTTTCAAATCTTGATTTCATTAAAAAATTCCCAAGAAATAGACGGGTTGAAATAGTAGATTTATGGAGAGGAGCTCTTCCTTTACCGCTTGATTGGAACTATTTGTATTCAATATCAGAAGTTCTTAATGTTTCCACTGAAGAAATTTACCCTTATTGGCAATCAAGAATGCAGCAACACCTGATTCTTGGAGGAATCGATATTATGTCAAACAGTGGACTTATCAATTCTATGTTCGAAGGTGCAAAATCTTATCTTAAAATTTAAACTTTTTAATGTTACTTTATTAAAGACTGCCTCACAAGCAGGGGGCAGTCTTTATTCTAAATTAAGCAAACTATTTTTAAAGGGATAGAAATCAGAAAAAGGTTAAAACAAATATGAAATTTATAAGTAAAGGCGCGTTTCATATACATACAACATATTCAGACGGCACAGGAACTATATCTCAAATAGCTAAAGATGCAAAAAAAGCAGGTTTAGACTGGATAATTATAACTGATCATAATAATTTAACCGGATTGCACAATAATGAAGAAGGCTGGTATGATGGGCTTGCAGTTATAATTGGCGAAGAAATAAGTCCGGATTCAAGTGACCACTATCTGGCTTTAAATATAAAAGAAGAAGTATGTTGTTCTTTAACGCCGCAAAAGACTATAGAATCAGTGAAATCACAAGGGGGTATAGGTTTTATAGCTCATCCTGATGAAAGCATTAACAGAAAAAATAAATTTCCTCCACTACGCTGGACTAACTGGGACATAAGAGGTTTTAACGGGATTGAAATATGGAATTATATGTCTGATTGGGGAGATAATTTTGATGAACGATTAAGCTATTATAATCTCCTGACCAGACATTACAGGCTCACAGGTCCTACAAAAAACACTATGAAATGGTGGGATAAAGTTAACAACGAGACTTCTGAAATTATTTCAGCAGTCGGAAGCCTTGATTCTCACGCATTTAAACACCAATTTTTTGAAATTTTTCCATATCTTGATACTTTTAAAACTATCACTAATTATCTTTTTTTAGATCAAAACTTATCAACAAATTTTGAAGACGCTAAAACGCAAATACTGACAGCTTTAAAAAACGGCAATAATATTATTGTGAATCGATTCTGGAACAATAAACAAGATGATTTTATTTTTAGTATAATTTCTAAAAATAAAGAAATTTTTCCCGGACAGGAAACAATTTTAAACGAAAATTCAAAGCTTCTAATCAAATTACCTCAAAAAGCAAAAATAAAACTCTTTCGTAACGGAAACATAATTTTTGAAGAAAACACTACAAATATTAAAGTTAAAGATTTATCGCCAGGGAAATACCGATTTGAAGCTTATCTAAATAACAAGCCATGGATTTTTTCTAATCCAATTTCGTGTAAATAAAATTAATCAATATAAATAAAAGTGAAAAATGCCGGTAATTACAGAAAAATTTAATATTAAAACTAAGGGATTTACAGATATTATAGATATTACAGAAAATGTAAAAACTGTAATAAAAAAGCATAATCCTTCAAATGCTAATATAACTGTTTATGTAGCCGGAAGCACAGCTTCAATTTCAACAATGGAATATGAACCCGGACTTTTAAAGGATATTCCTGAAGCTTATGAAAAAATAGCACCAATTAATAAAAACTATCATCACGATGAAACTTGGCATGATGGCAATGGATATGCGCATGTCAGGGCTTCTCTAACAGGCAACTCTCAATGTTTTCCTGTACAAAACCACGAAATTATTCTTGGAACCTGGCAACAAATTATACTTCTTGATTTTGATAATAAACCTCGCACCAGATCGATTTTTGTTCAGATAGTTTTTTAATCAACAATTTTATGTTTAGTATAGAAATAATTGACTAAAAATTTTATATTTCTTAAAATATAAAATAAAATTTAAATTTAAATTTTGAAAACTAAACAAATAATTTTCTATTCAGGAGTATTTTTATAGTGAGTGCGAAAGTAGCAGTAACAGGGTGCGGCACATGGGGCAAAAACCTTGTAAGGAATTTTTATTATCTTGAATCCCTTTATGGAATTTGTGACATGGATAATAAAGCCCTACAAGCTCTTTTTGAAGAATATGAAAATATAA
>CAYZIV010000162.1:0-4415 GCA_964478475.1 uncultured Gammaproteobacteria bacterium
CTGCTAAAAGAAATTATTTGGCCGTTGTTCAAGGAATTTTAAAAAATGATTCAGGCACAATAAATCTGCCCATAGACAGGCATCCTGCCCAAAAACATAAAATGGCAGTAGTTGAAGGCGGAAAAGAATCCGTTACACATTGGAGAGTTTTAGAAAGATTTGAAAAAAATACTTATATTGAGGTTTCACTGGAAACAGGTCGCACTCATCAAATTAGAGTCCATTTTTCCCATATTAATCATCCCGTTTTCGGTGACCCTGTCTATGGTCAAAAAAGCAGTAAAATTAATATCAACGGACAAGCTCTTCAAGCCTATAAATTGAGTTTTTTAAAGCCCTGTACAAAAGAAAAAATTATTGTTGAAATTGAACCTGATGATGATATTAAAAAACTTTTAAAAATTTTTAGAAAATCTTAATAGTTACAAAAATCCGAATAATGTTCTAATTAATAATTAAAAGATTATTCGGATTTAAATAATTTGTTCTTTATGTTCAGCGTTTTGAGGAACGCCTAAAACTCTTACTAGTTCCAAAACTGTTGCTTTCATTTGACATCTTTGAGGGCTGTCTTTAAAAAATTCACTATAATAACAGCCGTTACAAACACAACCTCTTTCATAACAATCAATTGCTGCTTTTGTCCATCTTCGCACGGAAGCAACTCTTCCCAGATCTCTGCTCCTAATCAACGATTTTCCTCCAAAAAAAACTGTAAACTCTCACCACCCCTTTATTAAAGATAATTAATAAAAAGGATTTCTTTATTATTTGTATCTTTTAATTTAAAAAAACAGGTGACAATGAATTAAGTAAACAAAGTTAAAAATCTATTAACCATGCCATCCATATTAAGATTATATGTATACATGCCAAGAACACAACAATTAATTGAACAATTATTACATTACTAAACATTTGGCTGAGTATCATGTATAGATTGAAAAAACATGCCTTTTTGTTTAAATTTTCAAAAAAAATAAGTAAAAAAGTTATAAAAAAAGTTGAAATTTTATTTAAAATTTAAACGATTTTTGTATTGTTTTTAAGCTTACTGCAAATAGGACAGTTTAAATTTTTTTCTATTTTAATTTTTTTAAAATCAGCGGTTAAGCCGTTATAGGTTAAAATTTCATTATTTAACGTATTTTCAAAACCAAGTATAATTTTTACCGCTTCCATTGATTGAATAGAGGCAATGGTTGAGACTGCAGGGCTAAGTACTCCTTTTGTTTCATAAACGGTTTTATCAAAATCAGGGATTAAACAATTGAGACAAGCGCTCCGTGTCGGTATAACAGTCATTACCTGCCCAAAAAATTCTGTTACCCCTCCGTGCACCAGAATTTTATTGTTTTCAACAGCAATTTTATTAAGTAAAAATTTTGATTTATAAGAGTCAAAACAGTCTATGATAATATTATAATCTTTGATTATTTCCCCATAATTATGTTCATCAAGTTTTACGGGATAAATTTCAACATTGGCACCAGGATTAAAACCAAGTATCCATTCTTTTGCAGATTCTACCTTGCTTTTGCCTATATTTTTGAATTTATGAATATATTGCCTGTTTAAGTTTGACAGCTCAATTACATCATCGTCAACTATACCAATGTTACCTATTCCCAAAGAAGCAAGGTTAGCAATTACGGTAGAGCCCAATCCCCCTGCGCCGGCAATTAAAACCTTGGACTTCAAAAGAGTTTGTTGTCCTTTTTGACCTATTTTTTCAATTAGAATATTTCTGTTATATCTTTCCATATAGATTTTGAAAAATTTCACCGGATTATTATTGATTTTTACCTAATTAGCGACTTGAGTTATTTAGAGCCTGATCTATATCTGAAATAATGTCGTTAACATCTTCAATACCAATACTTAGCCTGATAAAATCATCTGTAACTCCTGTTGAAAGTTTTTCTTCAGCTGACAATTGCTGATGGGTTGTACTTGCCGGGTGGATTACCAGAGACTTCGCATCGCCGATATTTGCCAAGTGGGATAAGAGCTTAAGGTTATCAATGAATTTAATTCCCGCTTCTTTGCCGCCTTTTATTCCAAACCCGATGATTGCTCCTTGTCCTTTCGTCAGGTATTTTTGGGCTAATTTGTAATCTTTGTGGGTTTCCAGCCCGGGATAATTTACCCAGCTGACTTTGTCGTTTTGCTGAAGATACTTTGCAACCCGTAGAGCATTTTCTGAATGTCTTTGAAGTCTTATATGAAGTGTTTCTATGCCTTGGAGTATCTGAAAAGAATTGAAAGGACTGATTGCTGCGCCTGTATCTCTTAAAAGCTGAACTCTTGCTTTTACAATGTATGCAGCATTTCCGAATTTTTGCGTATAGCTTACTCCGTGATAACTGGGATCAGGTTCAACAAAATCAGGAAATTTACCCGAAGCTGCCCAGTCAAATTTACCGGAATCAACGATAATTCCTCCAATTGAAGTGCCGTGTCCTCCAAGAAATTTAGTCGCAGAATGAACGACAACATCTGCTCCATAATCTATCGGCTTGAAGAGATACGGAGATAAAACCGTATTATCTACAACAAGAGGAATGTTGTTTCTATGAGCTGTTTTTGCTAATTTTTCCAGATCAATGAAATTTAATTTAGGGTTTCCAAGCGTTTCAGCAAATATAAGTTTTGTTTTTTCACTAATCGCAGCTTCAAAATCCGCAGGATCGTCAGAATTGATAAAAACTGTCTTGATTCCGAATCTTGCAAAAGTATGGGAAAAAAGACTGTAAGTTCCTCCATAAAGAGTTGAAGAAGAAATAATTTCATCCCCGGGCTTTACAAGGTTTAAAACAGCATAAGTTACTGCTGCTTGTCCTGAAGCCACTGCTAATCCGCCAACGCCGCCTTCCAGCATAGCAACACGTTTTTCCAAAACATCCGTTGTCGGGTTCATAATTCTTGTATATATGTTTCCTGTTTCTTTCAGTTCAAATAAATTTGCTGCGTGCTCTGAACTGTCAAAAACATAGGATGTGGTTTGATAAATGGGAACAGCTCTTGAATGCGTTGCAGTATCAACTTCTTGTCCTCCGTGCAGCGCAATTGTATCTTGATTCATTTTAGTGCTCCTCTTTATTTTTTATTTTGAAAGAATTGTTAAAAGTTGTTATGTGTTTTAATTCATTGATTATTTAATCAGTTGAATATTTTTTTTATATCATCTATAAACTTTTTTTTGTTTTCGGAATTTTCAGTTTTTTCACCTTTTATTTTTGCTTTTTTGGTCTCAAGGCAGTTGGTTAGATATTTTATTTTCTCGTTGATTTGATTTATATTTTCATAACTTAAGCCTTTTATATTTAAAAATTCCTTATAAGATTTAATGGCTTCAAGATAATTATTTGTTTTTTCAAAAATTTGAGCTAAGTTATAATGAATATCAGGGTTTTTAGGATCAAAACGAATTACTCTTCTTAATTCGATAACTGCTTCTTGATATCTTTTCATTTCAAATAAAATAATTCCTAAATTATGTCTGTATTCAGGTTCATCTACGTTAATTGAACTTGCTCTTTTGTAATAAAATAGTGCGCTTTCCAAGTCGCCTTTAGCCTGGTATGTTAAACCTAATTCATTGAATAAAGCTGCATTTTCCGGCTCAAGGACGGTTGATTGTTTAATATTTTTAATGGCTTTTTCAAGGTCGCCTAGTTCTCTATAAATTAATCCTTTTCGATAATATGCTTCTGATAGATTTTTATTTAAAGCAACGGCTTTATCAAAATTTTCAAGAGCTCTGGCGTTATCATGAAGATGTAAATAATATATTCCTAATCCCAAATACGCTTCTCCAAATTTATCGCTGTTTTTAATAGCCAGTTCAAAATATGTTTTAGCTTTTTCAAAATTTTGTTCTTCCAGGAAAAGCATACCTACTGTGTAACAAGCATCAATTAAAGCAGGATTAATATTTATCGCTTTTTCGAAAAATTCAATGGACTTATTTTTGAACCCCATTGTTTGATAAGTTATAGCTAAATTATAGTTGGTCAAAGCGTCATCAGGCTTTATTGTCAAAGATTCATTAAAATGATTAATTGCCTCTTTGTATTTTTCAAGGTTTGCATATACAGAGCCAAGTGTAGAATGAGCTTGAGAATGACCCGGGTTTATTTTAACAGCCTTTTTTAGTTCAATTTCAGCAGATTCATATTTTTCGTTTTTATAAAATAAATATCCGAGAGCATATCTTATTTCTTCATCTTCCGGATTTATCTCTGCAGCGCGTTTGAATTCCTTAAGAGCTTCATCATTCCAGCCTAAAGCTCCATAAGCTAATCCTAAATTATTATATGCATTAATATTTTTAGGCTCAAAGGTTATTACATATTTAAATTCCGGGATTGCTTTTTCAAATTGTTCTTTTTGAATATAAGTTAAACCCATAC
>CAYZIV010000163.1:0-4378 GCA_964478475.1 uncultured Gammaproteobacteria bacterium
CCGTTTTTTTATTCAGTTCTTCAGTAAAAAAAAACTGCCAATTTTGCAGTAATAGGAGTTTTTCCTGTGCCTCCTGTCGTCAAATTACCAATGGATACTACATAAGCAGAAAGTTTTTCGCTTTTTAGCAAATTTACATTATATAAAAAATTTCTAAAAACAACAGCTAATCTGTAAACAAGCGAAAATGATATAAGTAAGACTAAAATCGCCCATTCTGCTATATTCGGTTTCTTTTTATAATGGAGTTCATTAATATAATTTTTCATTTTTACACCATTCTTTTTATGTGATCTGAAACGCCGGGCACTTCGCTATATTTCCCCATAAAAGCAAACACAGCCATATATATCACAAGTGCTTGAATTAAAAAAGTATTTAGCGGCAATCCGAATATTAAAGGATAACCTGTTACATAATAAACTAAATTTACAACCAGTGGACCTATAAATGGAATTATCTGTGCAAATCCCAGAAAAATATTTAATATTAATCCAATTACATAAATTCCAATAAAAACTAAAATGGATTGAAATATATGGAACCGGGCAAATGTTGAAAGGGACTGACCTTTTATATGCGAAACAATAATCCATATAAATCCTGTCAAGCCATAAGTTAAACAGGATAATGCGCTAAAAATCTTATCAGTTAGATCTATTTGGCTTCCAAAAGCTCTATAACCTCTATAATTTCTCATATCAATCATTCTCCTCCTGGATTATACTTTTAACAGTTTTAGATGCATATTTTTCTACAGCTTCTTTATACATTAAATTTATTTCTGAATTATTAGGTTCAAGTTGATTAGCGATTCTATAATAATCTATAGACTTATCCGGTTCGCCTTTTTTAGCAAAAGTATTTCCGAGTGCTATATATGCCATAGTTTTTTTATCATTAATCTCTATTGCTTTTTTATAATAATCTATAGCTTCATCATATAAACCTTTTTCTGCAAGCGTATTAGCCAGTATAATAAAAGTTTTTTCATCTTTTGGGTTTAAATGTATTGCTTCTTTGTATTTTTCTATTGCTTCAGTGATTTGTTCACAATCTGCTTTTGCTATACCATAACATAAATAAGCTTTATAATAATCAGGAGCTTTAATAATTGCTTTTTCAAAACATTCAAATGCTTCTTCATATTTTTTGAGTTCTGAATATGCGTTTCCAAGACAAATCATTGCTTTATAATCATCTTCGTTTAGCTTAACTGCTTTTTCATAGAAAGCAACTGCATTTTTATAATCAGCAGTTTCAAGAAAAACATTTGCAATGCTAATACAATATTCATGTTTTTCAGGATTAAGTCCTACAGCTTTATAATAATATTTTATTGATTCTTCCATTTTTTGAATTTCATAAAAAGCTGATCCGAGCCCGGCATAAATTTCCGGATTATCAGGACAAAGCTCAACCGCTCTTTTAAAATAAAGTATCGATTTTTCATATTTTCTTTTTTCAAAATATAAACGGGCAATGCTTAAATAAATCAGGTAATTTTCAGGTTCTATAGATTTTGATTTTTGAAAAAACGTTTCAGCCTCATCCTCATCTCCTTTTAAAAAACATATACAACCAATATTCACTAAAGCTTCAACATTTTCAGGCTCTGATTCCAGTATTTTTTTATAAATTTTTAAAGACTCTTCATAATTTTCTTCGTTTAAAAAAGTTCTGAGTTTATCTTCACATATAGAAAATGATTCAGGTTTTTCAACAGATTCCTGAATCTTTTTCTTGAAATAATCTCTATTATTTAAAAAATTTTCCATACTATATTAATATAACTTTATTAATAAATAATGGAGAAATAATTATCTAAAATTAACCCTCGAAAACATATGCTATTAAAGCTGTTTCTCTTGCTTTTTTAACAGCTGCAGCCAATATTCTTTGATGAAAAGCACAATTTCCGGTTATTCTTCTAGGAATTATTTTTCCTCGTTCTGTTAAATATCTTTTTATTTTGATAGTATCTTTATAATCCACGCTATCAATTTTATCTGCGCAAAACGCGCAAGGTTTAAACTTTTTACTATTTCTGCCGCCTTTTATCATTTATATAGTCCCTTTCTAAAATGGTATTTCATCTTCGCCAATTAAATCATCGCTATAAATTTCTTCACTTAAACTGAATTCGTCCTCTTTTTCGTCTTTTTCATCTGATGGTAAAGAAGCTGATTCACTTGACTTATCGAAAATTTCTACATTTTGAGCAATAATTTCAAAAAATTTCTTATCAACTCCACTATCAGTTTTTGTGGAATTTGTTTGTAACCTTCCTTCAATAATTACTTTTTGTCCTTTTTTAACTGTTTCTGCTATTTGATCGGCTAATTTTCCGAATGTCAGAACTCGAATTATTTTTTCTTCATTCGCCTCTCCAAAATTAACAGTAAAACTGGATATAGTAACATTGTTTTCTGTAAACCTTTTTTCAGGATTTCTTAAAACTTGTCCAGTTATTGCTATTTTACTTATACTCATAATTTAACCTATATTTATGCGGAAGCTGACATTGTTTTTGAGCTTTTTTTAACTACTGTAATAAAATTCCTTAATACGCTGTCATTAAGTTTAAAGTATCTTTTTAATTCATTTAATTTTTCAGGATCCAGCTCTATATTAAATGTAACACAAAAAGCGTCTCTGTTTCCTGCAATTTCATAACCTAATCTTTTACGGCCCATTTTATTAGACTCAATTATATTGCCGCCCATATTTTTAATAGTATTTTCAATATTTTCAACGATTTGATCTGTATTTTCCATATCAAACCCGGCTTTTAATAAGCAAAAAAGTTCATACTTACGCAAAATTATTTATACCTCCATAATATTATTATCTTTTTAAAAAATCATATTATCATGAAAAAAATTTCCATCAAACACAAATTCACAACCGCCTGTCATAAATATTTTGTTTTTAGCTCTATCCCATTCTATATAAAGGCTTCCACCCGGCAATTCAACTTCAGCTTTATCCTCGGTATACCCATTAAGAGAAGAAGCAACTAAAGATGCACAGGCACCTGTCCCGCAAGCCAGTGTAATTCCGCATCCCCTTTCCCAGACGTCCACTTTGATTTTATTTTTTGAAATTATTTTAACTAATTCCACGTTGGTTTTTTCAGGAAATATTTCATGAACTTCCATCACAGGTCCGAGAGTTTTAGCTGCTTGTGCAGAGTCTTCATCGGTGAAGATTATACAGTGAGGATTTCCCATGCTAACGGCGGTAATGTTGATAACTTGTCCCTCTAATTCAAGCGGGTAGTTTACAGGGTTATTTATTGTAACAGGGATTTTCTCAGGCTCGAGTATAGGTTCTCCCATATCAACTTTGACTTTTCCGTTATCAAGAATCTCGGGGACAATTTTGCCTGCTAAAGTACAAACAGAAAAGATTTTTTTGTTGACGATACCTTTTTTATAGACATATTTAGCCAGGCATCTTATGCCGTTGCCGCACATTTGGGGTTCTGAACCATCGGAATTAAATATCCTCCAGCTTATATCGCAATCTGATTTTATTTCAGGCGGATTTACAATGATTAAACCGTCTGCTCCTATTCCAAAATTCCTGTCACACATTTTTTTAGCTAATTCAAGGTAGCTTATATCGTATTTGGCATACTCTTTAGCTTCTAAAATTATAAAATCGTTGCCCAGCCCCTGCATTTTTGTGAATTTCATATACAAATTTCCTTATTAATTTCTTTTTATATTTTTACTTCAATTCAATCTTAACTTCAATACCAGCTTTTTTTGTACTAAAATTTGTTTGAAGCTCAATAAAAAAGGAAAATAAGAATGGAAATACAAACAATAAAAAAAGTTGATAACGAGATAGCTAAGCTGATTGAACAGGAATTGGACAGACAGAGAAGCACTATAGAGCTAATCGCAAGTGAAAATTTCACCAGCGAAGCGGTTATGGCAACATGCGGCACAGTAGCCACAAATAAATACGCTGAAGGTAAGCCCCATAAGCGTTTTTATAACGGATGTGAAGTCATAGACGAAATAGAAATTCTGGCCCAGGAGAGGATAAAACAGCTATTCGGAGTCGAACACGCAAACGTTCAGCCTCACAGCGGGGCACAGGCGAATATGGCAGTATTTTTATATGCGCTTAAAGCAGGCGATAAAATACTGGGAATGGACTTATCAAACGGCGGACACCTTACACATGGTTCTCCTGCAAACTTTTCAGGAATGTATTTTGACGTAGCTTCTTATGGTGTGGATGATGAAGGTTATATTGATTACGAAAACGTAGAAAAAATAGCGTTCGAGCATAAACCGAAAATGATCATCTGCGGAGCGAGTGCATATGCAAGGACTATCGATTTCAAGAAATTTAAAGACAT
>CAYZIV010000164.1:0-4353 GCA_964478475.1 uncultured Gammaproteobacteria bacterium
ACAATACTTTATCTTTTTATGGGAATGTCTTTATATCTTGTTTTAATTGCTGAACAATCAAGAGATAGAACATTTGGAATAACCTTTTTTATAATCCAGCTCGTTCTAAACGCGCTATGGTCACTCTTATCCTTTGGCCTTCATTCGATTCTGGGCGCGTTAGTTATAAGCATTCTTTTGATTTTGTTTATAATCGTTTCTATAATTAGGTTTTATAGGGTTTCAAGACCGACAGCTTACATTTTAATACCGTATTTATTATGGACCAGCTTTGCCGCAGTCCTGAATTTTTCCTTATATCAGCTGAATATATAGTTTTTATAATATTATTAAGGGCTTGTTGTTCTTGCCTTGCAATTTAGTATAAGTTATAAGGCAATTTAATCAGAACTTTTTCAATGACTGTAAGTTTGCATCAACAACCCGCTTTCCGCCTTTTGTGAATTTGACGGAATACATCGGGTTGTCTCCAACTTCAATGATTCTGTCTATTTCACCGAGTCCAAACTTATCGTGAAAAACTCTTGTGCCTTCTGCAAATAAATCAGAATAATTGATAGTTTTAACGGGTTCCGGCTTTTCTGCCGGCGGTTTTTCTTTTTTAGGAGCAGAAGTTGTGGTTGTCTTTTTTAAAATGTTTGAAAGTTTAAAATCTGTACCGAATCCGGAGTTACGTACAGGCGCATCGTAATTAGATCTGTTTTTATCGTTGTAAAAACGATTATGAATAGAAGGCTTTTTTTCGACAGGTTTTTCTGCCTTGCTCTCAATTAAAGTTGGAGGAATTTCGTCGATAAAACGGCTTGGGATAGGGTATTTATCATCTCCGTAAATCAGCCGTCTTTTTGCATAGGTCATAAAAAGCTTTTCTTCCGCACGGGTAATTCCCACGTACATAAGGCGTCTTTCCTCTTCCATATCCTGGTTTCTGCCAAGCGATCTGGCATGAGGGAACAGTCCTTCTTCAAGTCCCGCTAAAAATACAATCGGAAACTCAAGCCCCTTGGCTGAATGCAGAGTCATAAGCGTCACTGCTTCATTGTTTTCAGCCACTGTGTCAAGATCACTTATTAGCGACATTCTTGTGAGGAATTCTCCGAGCTCGGTATCCAGCCCCATGTCTTCTTGTTCCCTTGCTACACTTATGAATTCCCGTATATTTTCTATTCTGCTGTTTGCTTCTTCTGTGTTTTCTTCTTTTAATTCGTCCACATATCCTGTTTTATCTATGAGAATAGAAATGAATTCGCTTAAATCATACTCTTTAGATTCTTTTACAAGACCGTCAATAAGATGATGAAACTCTTTAAGTTTTTTTATAATTTTCGGGCTCAACTCCTCAAATTTTTCAGCATTTTCAATAACGGAATATATTGAAACATAATTGTCTTTGGCTATATCAGAGACTTTCTGGACTGTAGCAGCTCCGATTGCTCTTTTGGGAACGTTTATGATCCGTTTTAACGCTTCTGAATCGCTCGGGTTATAAATTAATTTTAAATAAGCGATAACGTCCTTAATTTCTTTTCGCTCATAAAATTTAACGCCTCCAACCATTGTATAAGGGATTTTTCTGGACATGAAAGCTTCTTCTAACGATCTGCTTTGGGCATTTGTTCTGTATAAAATAACGCAATCTTTTGGAGAATAGCGTTCTTTAGTTGTTAGATTTTGTATGGTATCTACTATGAAATGTGCTTCCTGTCTTTCATCTTGGGCTTCTTGCAGTGTAATTTTTGTTCCCTCACCTTTGTTTGAGAAAAGATTTTTGGAAATTCGCTCTTTATTGTTAGCTATAACACAGTTAGCTGCTTCAAGGATAGTTTCAGTTGAACGATAATTTTGCTCAAGCTTGATTAATTCAGCTTCAGGGAAGTCTTTTTGGAGGTTAAGGAGGATTTTGTAATCAGCTCCCCGCCAGCTGTATATTGACTGGTCAATGTCTCCTACAACGCACAAGCTTCTGCCTGTGGAAACTTTTGTTGAATCGGATTCACTGCCCCTGTACAAAAGGTCTATCAGCCTATACTGGGGCATGTTTGTGTCTTGAAACTCATCTACCAGAATATGCTTGAATCTCGAGTTGTATTTTGCCAATATATCAGGACAGTCCTCAAAAAGTTTTACAGCTCCTGTTAAAAGATCATCAAAATCAAAGGCGTTGTTGGTTTTTAGCATTTCTTCATAAATTAAATAAATTTTTGCGGTAGTCTCATTCCTGAAATCCCTTGCTGTTGCTGTAAATAACTCGGCATTAATCATCTTGTTTTTTGCCGCACTGATTGTGGCTTTTATTGATTTTGGTTTAAACAGCTTATCATCAAGATTTTCTGATTTTATAGCCTGTTTTATCAGGTTTACGCTGTCGTTTTCGTCATAAATAATAAAGTTTTTCATTCTATAAGGCTCGTTTTTAATCAGATAATTCTCAACTTCAAAACGCAGAAGTTTTCCGCAAATGCTGTGAAACGTGCCTATCCATAGATGTTTTGTAACAGATTCCCCCAGTATAAACTCAAGCCGGTTCTTCATTTCTTTAGCTGCTTTATTGGTAAAAGTTACAGCGAGAATTTCCCACGGCGGAACCCCCTGGTTTATTAACCCGGCGATTCTATGTATGAGAACCCTTGTCTTTCCGCTTCCGGCTCCTGCTAAAACCACTAACGGTCCTTGTTGTTTTATTACAGCTTCTTTTTGTGCGGGATTTAACCCTTTTAATAATTCTTTCATTTTCTCCCCGTGGTTTTGCTTTGTATAAATATATTTCAACCCCTGCTCTTTTAAAAATACACAATTTTGAGTATAATTATTTAATCTATTTTTTATAGTATTGTGTAACTTCCTTATTAAGTATTATAATTAAAAAATGGTTTTTAAACTTTAATTTATGTAAAAAGTAGTTTTTAAGTTAACAAAAGGAACTTTCCGAATGACAGAAGAAAAAGAACGTCCTTCAATAACAGTGCCAACAGGTGATCTTGATGATGTAGATGATCTTCCGGAATTATCTGATGAATTAGCTCATGAATTAGCGACAATCCAGCAATCAGCTAAAAAAATCGCTATAATTGGAAGTAGAAATCTGCCTATAACCCATCAACAAATAATAGAGACACTATCTTTCGCTCTTGTTGTTCAGGGGAATACAATAATAACAAGCGGTGGGTCAAGTGGTACTAATGCGGCAGCTATTAGAGGCGGAATGAAGGCAAATCCTCAATCACTTAAGGTTATTCTTCCTCAAACAATTGGTCAACAGCCATCAGACGTTCAAGATCAGTTAATTGGAATCCCAAATATAGTAGAGCACCCTGATAGAGCAATGATGACTCTTTCAGATGCAAGCAGGGTCTGTAATAGAGAGATCATAGATGAGTGTCAGCAGCTGATTTGTTTCCTTTCGCATACGAGTGGAACTCTTCATAAAGCGGTCGCTTATGCTGAGGAAAGCCATAAGGTAGTCACTGTCTTCTATTTAGACTAGTTTTGCGGCTGAAATCCAGTAAAATGCGGTCAAAAAATGCCCAAAAGATATAGGGATTTTATGTCATTTTATAGGGAAATTAGGGGTTTTTATAGGAGATGCCTATGTATATGAATAAAAAAAGCCAGTTTTTATTATTTTTTATTGGTTTTTTATGCCTTTTTTTTCATTCAGAGGCAACTGCTGAGATTAATTATAAAGATGAAATTTTTCCTCTTGTGTATGAAAAAATTCTATCTGTTGAAGAGGAAGAAAATAATGATTTGGACATTTGGGAGAATAAAAGCAGATTTGAGAAAAAAGTCCAACGGGTTATGGAAGTCGGGCATCGAATTCTTAATTCCAATAGAATTCAACAAAGGATGTATTTTTATTTAAAACCTACATATAGTAAAGAGCCCAATGCCTGGGCCCGGTCTTCAGATTCCAAAATAACCGTATATGAAAGCATTTTCCCATATATTGATTCAGATGATGAATTGGCGGCATTATTAGCTCATGAAATCAGTCATATTCTTCAATATAGAAGTTTTAAGACATGGACTGCAATGTGGCTCAGATTGACTCCAAAAAAATATGAACATGATGCTGATTTAAGAGGCGTGGATTATATGGTAAAGGCCGGCTATAATCCTTTAGCTATGTTATCCGCTGACAATAAAATTATGGGTGAACACAGCGCATTTTATAGGTTATGTTTTAGATTAACTCATCCTACAGCCTCAAAAAGACTGGCCAAAATCTATAATCATATTCTCGTCAACTATCCACATTTCATTAGCCAGGGGTATGATAATCCGTATTACGCCAATTTCCTGATGAATGTTGAGAAAGACAAGAATATACAAAAAATAAAAGACAAACATGAT
>CAYZIV010000165.1:0-4343 GCA_964478475.1 uncultured Gammaproteobacteria bacterium
TTTTTTTTACAATTTTTCCAAATATAGGCAATTTTATTTTTTACCATATTTATAAAACTTGTAGGTGACAGATTAATATAAGGAAAGAAAATGCAAATATCACATAACCCAAATTTAAGCTTTCAAGAAAGTCAATACAAAGTAGAAAACGCCATTGAAAATGGCGCAAATACCTGTCCGCACGCTCTGAAAAAGGTGCATGAACTCGTTGACTTAATGAAAGATATCAAACAAGAAACCAACGAACCCATCAACATCATAATGGTCGGCAAAAAAGCAAAAGAAAAAGCAATGGAATCAATTCCTGAGAGTTTGTCAGAAAGTGCAAAAAAAGCAGTTGAGACAGTAGCAGAATTTGTAACTGCTCCTTATAAAGCGTGTTCAGCCAAGTGTGAAAAATCCGGGTTAACTAACGGCGAAGTATTGAGCAATATATTTGCAATTTGGGATAAAAAATCTAACGTTAACGTCGGGAACCCTTTTAATATAGAACTGACAAACGAAAGAAAACTTTCTAAAGAAGAAATATTAGAAAAAATTAAAAAATCTGATGACCCATACGCTGCTATGCGCGAAACTATCGGAATTAAAACTCCAACAAGTTTTGCTCAGGCTAATAAATCAATTGCAAATAGCCTTAGAGAGCTGGGAATCGACCCTAATGAAGTAAATACAAAAATCGCAAAAGCAGCAAAATAATATTAATCAAGCTGAGTCGCGAATTTCATTAGCCCATTATTGTCTTTCATCTAATTCGCGACTCGAATTTATTAGTTTTAAATAAAAAGACTTCATTTTTTGAAGTCTTTTTTTATTTTAATTATTTTTTAAGTTCGAAAATTATATTAATTAAATCTTTTCTGTGAGTTCAACAACTTCTCCAGCTTCTTCCAGTTGTGATTTTTGTGAAATTAAAACTTTTAATAACGGTGGAACAACAATAGTAGATAAAATAACAACTGATAAAATTACTGTATATAAACCATCCGAGAATACACCGCTGACTTTGCCTAATGCGGCAAATATGAGTCCGACTTCTCCCCTTGGAACCATGCTTATTCCGATTATTTTTCTGTCTAATCCGGGAGTTTTCGGGATAATAAATGCGGCGATAAATTTTGAAAATATTGCAATAGCTAAGAATATTACAATTAACAATAGATAAAAATGATTTTCAGGATTAAATATGTTTAGTACATATATATTAAAGTGAATCCCGACAGAAACAAAGAATATTGGGGTAAAAATATCGACAAGCGGTTTTAAATCTCTTTCAATTTGTTCTTTTTCAAAAACGTCAGCAAGTAGAACACCCGCAGCAAGCGCTCCGATAACTACACTTGATCCGCTTTCAACTGCTAAAAAAGCGCATAATATTGCTAAAACCACTCCACCAGATGAAATAGCGCCTCTGATTTGCATTTTCTTAAGTGCTTTTAATAAATGAGGAACAATTAATCTTCCGATTAAAATTATTGCTATTAAAAAACCAACAGATATTGATAATGTTTTTAGTAAAAAGACCAGATTGAAATCGCTGCCTGCCATAGCCAGAGTTGAGATGACGCTTAGAATAGCAAGAGCTAAAATATCATCAATGATTGCTGCGCCTATTACAATTTTTGCTTCATCACTGCTTAAGAAATTTAATTCTGAAAATACTTTAGAAGTTATTCCAATACTTGTAGCAGTTAGGGTTGCACCTATAAGAATAGATTCAAAAGTCGGCTCTCCTAAAAGATGTGCGGCAAAATAACCCAGAATAAATGGAGCTATAACGCCAGCTACTGCTAGCATAAATGATTTTTTCCCTACTTTTAACAAATCTTTTAAGCTTATTTCCAGACCAATTTCAAAAAGCAGCAAAAGTAATCCGAATTCAGCGAGTAAGTAATATATGTGGTTATGATGAAAAACATCAACATTTGATATTAAACTTAAAGCATAAGGACCAATTAGGATACCGGCTAATAATTCTCCTAAAACGGCAGGTTGATTAAGTTTTACTGCTAAATGTCCAAAAACCTTTGCAAAAAGCAGTATAATCAGAAAAATATACAAAAAATCAAGAATACTCATAATATAAATCCACTCTTCCAACTATTAGATAACATAATAATTATTGCAAAAAAATAAAAATTATAAAAACCAATTTTTTATGATAAGTCTAAATTGTTAATGGCATTAAAAAAATTCATTAATTTGCTCGATTCCAGATGTTTGTTAAATTAACTAAACTAGTACTGAGTACTAAATTATAAAGGCGATCAAATGATAATACCCAGCATTGATTTAATGGACGGCAAAGCTGTTCAATTAAGACAGGGAAAGGAAAAAGTATTAGAGAGAGAAAATATATTTGAGTTGGCGGAATACTTCGGAAGATTTGGAGAAGTGGCTGTTATTGATTTAGATGCGGCGATGAACAGAGGAAATAATAACGAGCTTATTAAAGAACTTTGTAAGGTTGTAGATTGCAGAGTCGGCGGTGGTATTCGAACAAGTGAAAGAGCAAAAGAAGTACTTGGGTTCGGCGCAAAGAAAATTATCATTGGAACCGCAGCGTCTCGAGAGTTTTTGTCTGAATTGCCGAAAGAAAAAGTTATAGTTGCAATAGATTCAAAAGGCGGTAAGGTAGTAACTCATGGGTGGGAACAAGAAACAGAAAATACACCGGAGCAGGTTGTAAGAGATCTTGATGATCTATGTTCCGGTTATCTTTATACTTTGGTTGAAAAGGAAGGAATGATGGGCGGAGGCGATATTGACGCTATTTTAAACATTCGCTCAATTACTGATAATGAAATAATTGCTGCTGGTGGAATAAGCTCTGTAGAAGAAATTTTACAGCTTGAGCAAGTGGGCGCCAGTTGTCAGCTTGGCATGGCCATATATACAGAAAAAATAAATCTTGAAGAAGCTTTTTGTGAATTGCTTGATTTTGAAAAAGGAGATGGGCTTATCCCTACGGTAGTTCAGGATAGGAAATCGAAACAAGTTTTAATGCTTGCATACACTAATAAAGAATCACTGAAAACATCACTGAAAACCGGTAAAGGAGTTTACTATTCCAGGTCAAGACAAAGTCTGTGGGTAAAAGGAGAAACATCAGGCAATACTCAAAAACTTATTAGAGCAAAATATGACTGCGATAAAGATACATTATTGTTTATAATTGATCAATATGGCCCGGCTTGCCATACAGGCAGGTACTCCTGTTTTGAAGAGAAAGATTTTAATCTTGAAGTGCTGTATGAAATATTAACTGACAGGCTTTTAAAACTTCCTAAAGATTCCTACACCACTACACTTTTTAAAGATGAAGCGTTGTTAAAAAGAAAAATCAATGAAGAAGCTTTTGAAGTAGTGCAGGCAGAAAATAAAGATGAATTAATTTGGGAAATTTCAGACCTGACCTATTTTTTAACAGCTTTAATGGTAAGAAGCGGCATAACTGTTTCAGATATAACTAATCATTTGGCTGCAAGAAAAAAATAATCGATAAAACGATTTATATTCTTGAAGAAAAGTATCTTTATATGAATGTTCTATTTATTTAAATTCTTTTTAAAATATAATTTTTATAAATTAAACTACTTTTCCGGATAAAAAATGCAAGAAAAATACAGAAAAAAAATTGATGAACTTAAAGCAAGATTTTCTTTTGAATCGGCAGAAAATCCGGATGAAATTATTGCTGAGAAATTAAAAGAAATAAAAGGACTTGATAGAGAAGATGCTGTTTATTTGCTAAATTATTTTGCGAGTATAGAGAAGGATCCTAAATCTTTATTTCATTTAGTTAGAGAAATTGGTAAATATAGGGATAATAGCTCAGCAGAAATATTGATTGAACTTTTAACGAGACTGGAAAAGCAAAATGATGATTATTTGAAAATTAGAACTGTTGCAGCAGATATTCTGGGAAATATTAAAGAAGAAAATGCTATTTTGCCTTTAATGTATATAATGAATGATAAAGAAGAAAATTATAGAATTAGGCTTAGCGCAGCAGAGGCTCTCGGGAAAATAGGCAATCACCAGGCTGTTCAGCCATTGATAGGGATTATTTCTGATGATGAGGAAAAGTCTATATATTTAAAAGAATCAGCTACAAAAGCGCTCGGGCTTATAGGAGATGAAAGAGCTATTGAGCCGCTAATTAGTGTATTGGATGTTCAAAAAGATCTTATTGATAAATTTACATACTTGAGAGAGAAAGCCGTTGAGGCTCTTAGAAAATTAAGTTTTAAAAAAGATAAAAGAATTGAAGCTCTAAAAAATGTTCTTCATGATAAAACCCCTCATGTCCGTGCAAGTGCAATAGAAGCATTATATGAAAC
>CAYZIV010000166.1:0-4338 GCA_964478475.1 uncultured Gammaproteobacteria bacterium
TGTCCCCCTGAGCTTATATCCTGTATCTGTTTTAAAAACGATCAAAAGCTTGAGATCAGGTTTTTTTGTCTTGTATACTGGTAGAGAAAAGTTTTTGCAGAATAAAGAAACTGGTCTTATGCGGATAGAAAATATTGAATCGTTGAAAAACTTAATAATAGGCAATGTACAGCTGGAAAGCCGTGTTGTTTTAGCACCGATGGCGGATTTTACCGATACTGTTCTGCGGCAGCTGGTGCGTAAATATAGCCCTAAAAGCCTTTTAATGAGCGAAATGGTAAGCTCGGAAGCGATTAAATACAGTAACAGCCAAAAAATTCTTGATTATACAAAAGACGAGTTCCCCCTTGCGTTTCAAATTTCCGGACATAAACCGGACGTTATGGCAGAAGCGGCAAGGATACTTCAGGAACAATCAACGCTAATAGACATAAATATGGGCTGTCCTGTCCCGAAAATTGTCAAAAATAATGACGGTTCTAAGTTGATGACGGATCCGCTGTTGGCAGCAAAAATAATAACTGAGGTTAAAAAAGCCGTAGAAATTCCGGTGACAGTTAAATTCAGGCTGGGATGGGATCATGATTCCAAAAATTGTGTTGATTTCGCTAAAATGGCAGAAGAAAGCGGGGCTGATGCGGTTATTGTCCATGGAAGAACCAGATCACAAATGTATTCAGGAAAAGTAGACTGGGCAGCACTTGCAGAAGTGAAAAAAAACGTAAACATCCCGGTAATCGCAAATGGGGATGTGGTTTCTCCGGAAACCGCCGCGGAATGTCTTAAGATATCAGGTTGTGACGGTGTGGCTGTCGGGAGAGGGATTCTCGGAGATCCGGGACTTATCGGCAGAATTGATAAATATTTTTCATTGGGTAAGCTGGAACCTTTTCCGGATATTCAAACAAAACTTCAAATTGGGCTTGAACATTGCAAAAATGAAGCAGCGTACAGGGGAGAAGAATTTGGTGTAAGATATATGAGAAAATTTTTTGCTCATTATGTTAAAAATATTAAAAATGCGGCAAAGTATAGATTTGATCTCGTAAGATGCAATACGGTTCAGGATGTTGAACAGATTTTCGGCAAAATTTTAGAGAGCTCTACTTTATAAGTTTTAATAATAAAATTTAATATTTTAAGTAATTTTATAAAAAAAGTAATACAATGGATGTAAAATAATGTATAATCGAAGTTGCGTTATCCTTTTAGTTATTATGGTAAATAAGTTAGACTATGACACAAAATTTTATAATTTTTGCGATAATTGAGTTGATAATATTGGGTTTGCTTATTTATTTAATAATAAAAGTAAACAAATACGTAAATACTTTGCAAAAAGAAGTTAATGAGCTTTATTTGTATGTACCTGCCGCAATAAGGAATATAAAAAATGATTTGGTAGATCTTAACGATTATATTAGTAAAAAAAGTTCTAAATTATCTTTAAGTCAGCACGAAGCAGGGTTTATCGCAGGTAAAATTTTTACAGAATTGATTTTGACCAGGTTTAGTCCAAATCCTTTTAAAAGAAAAATGCTAATAGCTTCGGTTTTTTGGAAATTATGGAGTCTTCGCGAAAGATTAAAGGTTACATTTGTAAAATGTTTTGTAAGATAAAATTATATTTTAATAATAATTATGTATTTGGAGGGAAATATGTCCAGAAATTCTGATGATTATTTAATTTTTTTAGCCGGAACACTGGTTGGTGTGCTTAGTGGCGTTGTTGCGGGAATAATGTTTTCTCCAAGATCTGGCGTGGAAATGCGTAAAGAGTTAAAAAATATGTCTAAAAAATTATATAATGAAGTCCCGTCAGATATTGATTTAGCTAAAAAAGCATTTTATAAAAGTGTTGATAAAATGAAGTACACAGTGGAAGAGCAAATAACAAAGATAAATGAGGCAGTAAAAGCCGGTAAAATGGCTTCTGCAAAGCGTACGGAAGAAATGGATACAGGTTATTAGGAGGATAAATTGGAAACTTTGCAACAAAACCCAGCAGATGCATTACAAATATTAATTTACGTTTCTATTGTTTTGATTTTAATAGTAGGAGTTTTTCTGATAAAACTTTTGCTGGATACATCATATCTGGTAAAGAGTTTACAGGATTTAGTAAAAGTTACTCAAGCTGAAATTGAACCGGCAATGGAGGAAATTAATGGAACACTTGCAAATATAAAAAATATTTCATCAAGTGTAAATAATCAATTTAATGCTGTTAACAATGGGTTGGAAAAAGGAAGTCAAATTGTTTCAGAATCAGCTGATAAAATTTACAGAAAGCTGAAAACTGCTGGAATGTATACTAAAGAAGGATTATTAGTGGCAATAAACACCTTTTTAAAGAAATAGGAAAATTAATTTGCTAAAATAGATCAAATTATTTAAAGTCAGGAAAAGGAGAATTTAATTATGAGCGTTGGTAAATTTTTAACCGGTTTTTTGGTTGGAAGTGCAGTTGGAGGAGTTGTAGGACTTCTTTTAGCTCCAGGATCAGGTGAAGAAACCAGAGGAGCGATTTCAGACAAGACTGATGAAGTGTATAAAAATACAGAAGAATCCGTCAAAGAAATTCAATGCAGGGCAAATGATGTTATTGAAGATATTCAACAAAAAGGCGATGAATTACTAGGCAGAATTCAAGACCTTATCAAAAAACAAAACGAACAATAATTTTTATAATATCGTGTTAAAAAGCAGTGGGGCATTCCTCACTGCTTCTTAATTTATTATAAATTTTAATTCGCGATTCGAGTTATGAATTTAGTAGAGAATTACCCGTCATTTCTGCAGATTTTTCTATGCCAAGAAGATCCAGTACGGTAGGGGCAATGTCTGCCAGGCAGCCATTTTCTTTGAGTTGTATTTCTTTTTTTGAATTTACAAGAATGAATGGAACAGGATTATTTGTGTGCGCGGTAAAAGGTTTATGTGTTTCAGGGTCTTCCATGCACTCAGCATTTCCGTGATCTGCAGTTATAAGCATTATTCCGTTCACTTCTTTAATTGTTTCAACAATCTTTCCGATGCAAGAATCCACTGTTTCCACTGCCTTAACAGCAGCTTCTATAATTCCGGTATGTCCTACCATATCAGGATTTGCAAAATTCACTAAAATAAATCCGTATTCCTTTGTTTTTAAGGCTTCAACAACTTTCTCCGCAACCTCAGGAGCGCTCATTTCAGGTTGTAGGTCATAGGTTGCTACTTGTGGTGAAGGCACCAGACATCTTGTTTCCGTGTCATGCGCTTTTTCCAGTCCACCGTTGAAGAAAAACGTTATATGGGCATATTTTTCAGTTTCTGCTGTTCTAAACTCTTTTATATTGTTTTTGTTCAATACATCTGTTAAAATTCCCGTCAATTTTTCCGGTGGATATGCAACAGGTAAGTTAAAAGATTCGTCATACTCTGCCATACTTACAAAGTAAAGATTTTTAAGAACTTTTTTTCTTTCAAATCCATTGAAATCAGGATCATTTATCGCCTGTGTAATCTCTCTTGCTCTATCAGGACGATAGTTTATGAAGATAACCGCATCACCGTCTTGTATTCTTGAGTTCTCATCGCCTGTGACGCTTGGTAAAACAAACTCGTCACCGACGTTATCGACATTATACGAGCTTTCGATAGCTTCTTTAGAGCTTGCAGCTTTTTTGCCCTCGCCTAGAAGCAGGCAGTTATAAGCTTGTTCGACCCTATCCCATCTTTTATCCCTGTCCATAGCATAATATCGTCCAATTATAGAAGCTATACGCGGTAAATTTTCTTTTGCCAGTTTCTCTTCAAGTTTTGCAAGATACCTGTCAGCACTTCTTGGCGGCGTGTCTCTTCCGTCCAGAAAAGCATGTATATATACTTTCTTGATTCCCTGGTTTTTAGCAAAATCAATACATGCAAACATATGTTCAAAAGAACTGTGAACCCCTCCTTCACTTACTAACCCCATAAAATGGATAGAAGAATTATTGTTTTTTACATGTTCAGCTGCTGCAATAAACTCCGGATTTTCAAAAAAACTTTTATCTTTTATTGCAAGATTTATTCGGGTTAAGTCTTGATAAACTACCCTACCTGCGCCTATATTAAGATGCCCGACTTCAGAATTTCCCATTTGTCCTTCGGGAAGACCTACATATTCGCCGTGTGCATATAATTTTGTCTTTGGATAATTTTTAACAAGATCATCAAAAGTTGGTGTTTTGGCTGATGTTATTGCATTTGTAGGACAATTTCCTTCTTCTCCCCATCCGTCTAAAATTGTTAATAGAACCGTCTTTTTTTCCATTTTTGTATTTGTCCTCATTAAAATTTTTATTAAAGATATTT
>CAYZIV010000167.1:0-4320 GCA_964478475.1 uncultured Gammaproteobacteria bacterium
CATTTTAACCATTCAAACCTAATGTCCAACAGTAATAGAAGTGATTTATAACTAATGAAAATAAATAACATAACTAAACCCATAAAACCAGTAATAAAGAATTTAAGCAATAAAGCTAAAAACATATCAGACGAAAAAATCACAGAAGGTCTTTTATGGGGAGTTCCTGCCGCAATAATACCCTTTTCAAGAAAAAAAATTGACAAAGATAGAACAAACGGCGCAAGCAAAGAGCTTATGTATAGAGATTTAATTACCTATACAGCCGGACCAACATCATACTATGCAGGAAAGCATTTTACTGATAAATTTATAAAAAAATCAAATATAAAATCTCTGAACAACATAAACCCAAAAATTAGAAAAGCGGCTTCAGTATCATCAGGAATGACATTATTTATGGTTTGGGCTACATATGGAGCTGTTAAACTGGCGAAAAAACTTGCACATACGCAAAAAGACGCAAACACTGTTGAAAAACCGGAAAATAAATTTAAAAGAGCAGAATTTAAAAAATTTACACATACTGAAAAATTCAACACAAAATCACTAAAAAAAACAGAAGAAACTTTTGAAATTAGCGTTCAAAAAATATCGAGTCCTATAAATGCTTTTGGTAAATCAATGCAGAATTATCGAAATTCTCTTTCATTAAAGGAATAAAAAATGAGAACTATAAAAAACTTTTTAGATAAAATGCCGGGATCATTCAGTGTAACGTTTTTGATAGTGTTTATCTTCTTTATATTAGGGATAAATTTTCCAAAAAGATTTGCGGAAATAACCAAACTTGCCAATATATCTTTATTTGAATATTTTGGCAATTTTTATATGATTTTTGCATTTTTAGCGCTTTTAGTTTTATTAATAATTGGCATATCACCGCTTGGAAAAATAAAAATTGGCGGAGAAGAAGCAAGTCCTAAATTTTCATATTTATCATGGCTGGCGATGTTATTTTGCACAGGAATGGGCGTTGGCTTAATGTTTTGGGGAGTGGCAGAACCGCTTTATCATTATGTAAACCCTCCTGTTAACGGAATAGAAAACAATTATTCCCAACAAATAACGGCATTCAAGATGTCATTTTTTCATTGGGGATTGACTCCATGGGCAATATACGGATTAACAGCAATGGCTGTAAGCTTTTTAGGTTTCAATTTAAAAAGAGGAATACTCTTTAGTTCATTAATTTTGGGAAAAAATAAAACCGGCAAAAAAAGAAAACTAGCAGGTCAAGCTGTTGACCTGGTAACCGTTATCGCAATATTTTTCGGTATAGTAACTTCTTTTGGAATGGGTGTTTTGCTAATTGAAGGCGGTTTAGGTTCGCTTTTCAATATAGAAGAATCATTTATCCTAAAGCTTTTAATAATACTTTTTGCGACAGTTTTTTATATGATATCCAGTTTACTCGGTTTAAACAGAGGTATTAAAATTCTCAGCAATGCAAGTATGCTTCTAAGCTTTGTTTTACTTGGAATTGTTTTTTGGCATTTGCCCAAAACTCAATTAACTCAATATGCATCAGAAACTGCATACTTTTACTTTAAAGATTTTATAGATATGAGCCTTGGTTTTTTAAACTACCAAAGCAGCGATTTTCTTAGAGAATGGACTGTTAAATATTGGTCCTGGTGGATAGCCTGGGCGCCTTTTGTGGGTATATTCATTGCGATAACCTCGTTTGGCAGAACAATAAGAGATATAGCCCTATCAGTTTTAATAATACCAAGTGGTTATAGTTTTGTTTGGTTTATAATATTTGGAGCAGCTGCAATTCAAACTCAAAATATGGCCGGACTCCCTGTCATGCTTGATGATGCCGGAGGAATGCTTTTCAATACAGTTGATTTTATTACAAAAACTCCCTTTGTTTCTTGGTTAGCAATTTTAGTCGCAGGAATATTTTTCGTTAATTCAGCAGACTCAGCCACTTATACACTTGCATCTTTTACAAAAGAAAGAAATTCACTGTCAGAAAAACCTTCGGCTTTTTTAAAAATAGGCTGGGGAGTTATGTTTTCTGCAATGACAGCCTTATTCCTTTTTATCGGAGGAATCTATATATTACAGGAAATAACCCTTATATTTGCGCTTCCGTTTACATTAATGCTTTTAACTACTTTTGTTATATTTATACACGCGCTCATAAAGTATTATAGAGCTAACTTTATGGAAAAAATTGAAGAAACAAACATAAAACCGCCACTTGAAGAAGCAAGTGCAGCAGAATAAATTACAATTTTGCCGATTAACTACAAAGGTTTTTTCTTGGGGATGCCTGTTTTTCTAGGATAATTCCAGGGCGTGGTTTCTATTTTTTGAATTAATATCAAGTTTCTTTGCTCTTCACCTGTTAATGTATATCCAACTGTTGAAACATGTTCTCCTCCCAATATAGAGAGCGCTTTGCCGGATTCGCATAATTCATCCTCACCGGCCAGTGATTTATAAGCCACAAAATACCCGCCCTTTTTTACAAAAGGCAGGCAATATTCAGAAATTATATTCAATTTTGCCACAGCTCTTGTAACAGCAAAATCAAAAAATTCTCTTTTATCAGAATTATGAGCAATATCTTCTGCTCGAGCTGTTATAATTTCAATTCGATCAGAAATAGCCAGTTCTTCACTGAGAATTTTTATGAATTTACTTTTTTTTCCAACTGAATCAACAGCGCATAATTTCCAATTTTCAAAAGCTATTAAAATTGGAATCCCGGGGAATCCTCCGCCTATTCCAATATCAATAAAATTCAGTTTCTCTTTAGGATCAATTTTTTCCACCAACAATCCAATAGCCAATGAATCCAAAAAGTGCTTTATAATAACAGTCTCGGTTTCAGCAGAAGATACAAGATTCGTATGCTTATTAAATTCCTGTAAAAGTTCTAAATATTTTTTAAATTTTTCCAGTTGAATATCTGTAAGGTCAATATTAAAATTCTGTGATTTTTCCTTGAGTATATCTAGTTCACGCATTTTTTGTCCTAAATTTTTTTAATATAAGATCGTATTTTTCCTGGCCTATTTCATTTATAACTTGTTTAAACCTGCGATCAATTTTTTCTTTGCTGTCTGTTGAAATTGTTGTATTTATCGTTTTTTTTGATAACAAAAATGCTTTTATAGCTTTTTCATATTTTTTCTCAAAAAGGCAGATATCACCCATATCAAGATAACTCATAGCAATTTTATAGGGGTCATTTAATTTTTTTGCTATATTAAGCCCTTTATAAAAACATTTACCGGCTTCAATTGTATTTCCTGATTCGGAATAAGTAATTCCAAGTTTCGACAGAACCTCATATTCACCTTCTTGATTATTATTTTGATTATCTATTTTCAGTGATTTTTTATAAAACTCAATTGCTTTTACGGGAATATTTTTTTCAGCATAAATAGACGCTATATTTGAATATGAAGCTGCTAAAAATGGGTTTATTTCATTAACATCAGGAATCTTTGTATTTTCTGCATAAAATTTCAGAGCATTATCATAGTCGCCTGAATCATCGCAAGCTAGTGCGATTTTAAAATACAGCCTTGCTTTTAAAGCATTATTATTGAATTTTCCAACTTCATTAAGGGCTTTTGTGTAGTAATTAATAGAAGAATCAAATTCTTCCCTGTAATCATATATTTCCGCAATTCCTTCATAAATTTCAGCAAGAATATTATCGGGAATATAGTCAGGATTTGAGTTTAATATACTAAAATAACTTTTTAACGCCTGATCATGCTGAAAATGATCTTTATTTAAATTAGCTAATTTAAATAGTGCGACATTAAAATTTAATCTGTCATTAACTTGCTCATAATAAGTCAGGGCTTGTTGTAATTCTTCTTCATCCGGTTCAGTATCAGGTTCATTATTTTGTTCAGAGATATCCTGCTCTGCAATTTCCAAACAATTTTGATAAGATTGGGCTTGAACTTCATCTGAAAAAAGAACTTTCTCGTCATCCGTCAAGTTAATTGCTAAATCGTGTCCCTTGAACTCATAGCGGCTTAGCTCATTTTGAACATCTGCAATTTCGTTTAAGCGGATATTATTCTCATAAATTGAATTTGTATTTCCAATATGTTTAGTTGTTTCTCCGGATTTTTCCAAAAATTTATAATGAAAATACTGCTCAGAAAATAAAATTCTTCTGGATACAGGAATAATTCTTTGTTCCAATTTCGCAGTAATCTGCTCAGCATAAAGGTCATAGAGCATTTTATGAATTCTTAATTTTTCTTCAGGCAAAATTTGTGACACTATATGCTTTTTTAATTGGTATTTTATCTGAAAATTTCCGCAATTTTCTGTTAA
>CAYZIV010000168.1:0-4317 GCA_964478475.1 uncultured Gammaproteobacteria bacterium
GCTGATTTTTATGCATTGGGTCTGATATTCTTTTATTACAGCATCGAGGGCTATTCGTTTATCTGAATCATCTTGAATCTTTTTTTCAAATTCTGTTATTTTTTCCTTAAAAGGTGCTAATAGTTCGATATTTTTATCAGAGAGTTTTTGGGAATTTGTTTCAAGGATGCTGTTGCTGATATCCCGGAATTTTATCAGCATTTCTTCTTTAATTTCTTCCCATGTTTGTTTGTCTGAATTGCTGTTTTCTTTTAATACATTTAATTTTGCTTCTGTTTCTGCAATTTTTCTGGTTAGGTCTGTGTTTTCAGCATCTTTTTGAGCGATTAATTCTGAGAGTTTAGAAGCTCTACTTTTATAAAAATTGATTTTATCACCCAGAATTAAAAATAAAATTCCGGCGCCAAGGCAAAAACCTATTGCAATACTTCCAAAAATTTCCATAAAACTCCGAAAACATCATTGATTCGATTGCGCAAATAAAAATAACATTTTGATTATATATCAAAATTCAGTATTTGGATTTAGATTAAAATAATTTGTTTTTTTATACAAAGAAGGGTTAAAATTTTATTGTGTGTAAATAAGTTAATATTGCCTGTGGCATTGAGGGTAGGATGGTCAATAGATTTAAAAACTTTTTTGAAGAAGTTAAAAATAACAATTTATTAAATTCATTAAGTTCAAAAAGCTCACAGAAGGAATCGGATTTTGTCATTTACGATACAACTAAAACCCTTCCTGTAAAGACAAACAAAAAACATTTTGCGTCTTTAGCTTCAATTTTATCAGTAGAAAATGGATATTTCGGCACAAGAAGTTGTTTAGAGGAATGTTATGAGGACATTTCCTCCGGAGCATCTTATTTATCCGGAATTTATACAGTAAACAAAGATCTTACGACAGATAAACTTGCAGTAATGCCTGATTGGACCAAGATTTTTATTGTAATTGAAGGTGAGCCTTTTGATTTAGTTTGTCAGGAAGTTCTTGAACATAAAAGAATTTTTGATATTAAAAAAGGCTTATCTGTTAGAGAAGTTAGAGTTAAGGATTCTTTTGGTCGAATAACCAGGATAAAAACTGAAAAGTTTGCTTCTTTAAAGACAAAGCATTTAGGCGGGCAGTCTGTGACAATCATTCCTGAAAATTATGGAGGAAAAATATCGATAAGGATCGGTATTGATGGAAATGTTGTTAATGTTGATGAGGCGGTTTTGGCTAAAAATTCCTATCGGGATTGCACTAATTTAACCGTTGTAATACCTGAAAAAAAGTTTAAAAACGGCGAAATTAATTTCGAGAGAACAGTTTCAATGACAAAAAAGAATTATATTGTTCAGGAAGAAAGGGATCACCCGTTGGAAAATATTCATCCGGTTAAATATAGTGGATATGAGAAAAATTATCCGTTTGAAGAGTTTGATATAAATGCGGTAAGAGGAAAAGAAATAAGGTTAAACAGCCTTGTTTCAATATTCACTAATCTTGATTGTGAAAATCCGCAAGAGGAAAGTTATGAATTTTTGAAAAATATGGAGGCCAGTTCTTTTGAAGAAGCTCGAAATGTCCATATAAAAATAATGGAAAAGAGATTAAAAGAATCCGGAGCAGTCATTGGCGGAGATGAAACCGCTCAAAAATATGCTAGTTACTCGATAGCAAGGCTTATAATGGCAGGTGAACATAACAGCGAGAGAAGTTCAATTACTGCAAGAACGCTTACAGGTCCTTCATATGCGGGGCATGTTTTTTGGGATTGTGAATTGTTTGATTTGCCTTTCTTTATTTATACACAGCCTGAACTGGCTAAAACTATGCTTATGTATAGGTATAACACGCTTGATGGGGCTAGAGAAAACCGAAGATTGGAAAATGAAGCTTATAACACTTGTTACAAAGGAGCAAGATTTGCATGGGAGTCTACTTATTCAGGATTAGAAAGAACACCACTCTTTGTTGAAAATGAACATGGGGAAAAAGTTCGTATTTTTACGGGCACGAACGAGAAGCACATTACTCCTGATGTGGCTTATGCAATTTATAAGTATTGGTTAGCAACAGGAGATGATGATTTTCTTTGCAAATATGGAGCAGAAATGATTTTCGAAACCGCAAGATATTCAGGAAGCATTTTAGAAGAAGGTGAAGACGGGAAATTACATACGAAAAACGTGATTGGTCCTGATGAATATCATGAGGAACTGGAAATTAACCCTAAAAATGGTCATAAAGAGGGAGTTCATGATAATGCATATACGAATGTCTTGATACAGCATAATTTAGAGGTTGCTATAAAAACGGCTCAATACCTGGAAAAAAATTATGTTAAGGATTTTGAGCTTTTGAAATCTAAAATAAACCTGAATGATGATGAAATTACTGAATGGGTTAGCTATAAAGACAGAATATATATAAATCAGGATGAAAAAACAGGTGTTATTTCACAGTTTGAGGGCTTTGATCAATTAAAAAACGTTAACCTTGACTATTTTCGACAAAAATACGGTGAAGTGAATGCCCAGAAATTCGACCAGGTTTTAAAACATGAGTATTGTCATGACGACAATATTGATCCTGACAGAAATCATTATAAAGTGCTAAAACAGCCGGATGTTGTCATGTTGATGGCATTATTTCCGGAAAAATACCCTTATGCTGTTCAAAAAGCTAATTATGATGAATATGAACCCAGGACAAGTCACGGAAGCTCCTTGAGTACAGGGATACACAGTCTTGTAGCCGGCAGGTTAGGCAATATGGAAGATGCATACAGATATTACCTGGATTCAGGCGGGATGGATATTAAAAACACAATGGACAATGCCGCCAACGGTATTCATGCAGCTTCTTTGGGAGCAACATGGCAAGCTCTTGTAATGGGATTCGGCGGAACGCAATTCAGGGAAGATTCTATTTTGTTCAATCCGACAATTCCTGATCACTGGAATTCGTTGGAGTTCAGTGTGAAATGGCGTAAGCAGGATCTTAAAGTGAATGTGCAGAAAAATAAATCAGGAATAGAAACCATGATAATTAGTGTTTCAGGCAATAAGAATGAAAAAATTTCTGTAGCTTTAGGAGATAACCAAATAAATGAACTTTGTTCCGGTCAGACATATTATGCTTTAAAAACACCAGCAGGATGGAGTTGGACAACAAAACAGGAAAAGAAATCTTCTTTTCCTGCTAAAATTACTAAATTTTTGAGTGATAAATTGCGAACTTTAACTACAGACTGATTATTCGCATTAAACAATCATTTTACTTAAAAAACTCCCCGATTTTACAACCGGGGAGTTTTCTTATACTTATAATCTTTTTCCTTGTAGTTCACAATTAAATATTGTTTCTTCCATGTTGATTTTTTTTGCGCGATTCCAAGCTAAAGGTGAATCCCATATTGTTGAGCCAAACATCCAAAGAATAGCGTCAGCAACCCCTAAACCCATTGCTCCTGTATAAAATGATCCACCGCCAGGCAATAAGCCTAATACAGCAGCTGTAGCCGGACTTTTTACTTCGATGTTTTCACAACCTATAGTTAATGCTTTTCTATATTTTTGTTTCATTATTCTATCTGCATAATTGTCAGCGAAAGCAGAACTCATCAAAGAAAACACAAAAGTGAATACCAAACAAAATTTAACCGCATTTTTCATAAATTTACCCTCATATTGTTTTTAATTAAGTTTAAATTAACTTTTAAATGATATATAAAAAAGTTTAACAAATCAATATAATAGTCTGACTGAATAGTTGACTTTACAAAAGTTTTTCTGCTGTGTTTATTATTTGCGCAGGTTTAATATCGAGCATGCAAGGGGTATAAAGCTCACCTTTTTCCAGATATTTGCATTTCCGCCTGTTGCAGGGCACACAAGCTCGATCAGAGAGTACAGTAGTGCAGTTTTCACCGTATGGACCTGTCCTGGATATGGGAGCAGCCCCGTATAACCCTATCGAAGGAACTCCAACAGCAGTAGTAATATGCAGAGGGCCTGTGTCGCCTGATATTACAAGATTACAAAGCGATAACAAAGCAGTATTCTCTTCTATAGAAACTTTTCCGCAAAAAGATTTTATTTCAGGCGAAATATCGAGCAGGTTTTCCGAAAATTCTATGTCATCTTTTGAGCCTGTGAGAACAATTTCACAGTCGTATTTTTCTATAAGCATTTGCGCGAGTTTTCGCCAATGATCCTGAGGCCATCTTCTGCCTTGTCTTGTCGGGCTTACTCCCATATTGAACGCGATAATAGTCTTCTCTTTATTTAATAAATCGGATATTTTCCCTTCTGCTTCTTTATTTATGTA
>CAYZIV010000169.1:0-4243 GCA_964478475.1 uncultured Gammaproteobacteria bacterium
CCGGATGTTATTATTATTAAAAAATTCTGTTTTTATAATAAATTTTAAATTATACGTAAAAATAATGTTAAAAAAATTATTATAATGTTTACTTTAATGCTAAGTTTCAGTTGTAATATTATTATAATTATCCTAATAAAAAAATTTGTTTTTGTTGTTGGGCACAAATAGTTGTAAAAAATTATTAAAATTACAATAAAAATCTGCACTAATTATAAAAAAATACGTTTTAATATATATAAACACATACTAAACCTATAACGTTTATATACATATGTTGATTATTTAAAATTACTATTAACAGTCAAGAAACACAGATAAAAGGAGCAAGCAATGCATTCAGCCCTTACACCTGAAGAAATAATGGAATGGAGACGCACAACAGAAAAAATAACATTAGAAGAATTTGCGCAAAGACTTGGCAAATCACTGGAATCTAAAAAAGAGACAAAAGATTTGCACGATATATTTTTAAAGAAAAAAGATTCCGTAGAAGAAGTTGAAGAAAAAGCTGAAAAACAAGAAATAAATAAAACCTCAAAAACAGTATCCGATAATGTTGTTAAAAAAGAAGAAAAAACTCAGGCAGAAAAGCCTGCTGTTACACCTGAAAAGCAGTCAAATTCCGGTTTTGAAATAAAAATAACCTTCAACAAAAAGCTCAATAAAAGAGAAGAAGTTGTATTTAATTATTTCTGCAAAAACAGAAAACAAAAGGTTTCTGTAAATGATTTAGCTAGTTTACTGGGTCTTCCGAATGATTATGTATACAAATACATAAAAAACCTGAGATCCAAGATTGCAAATGACGTTCTTGTTAATGCTGATAAGGGCGGATACATTTTAAATATTTAAAGTGCTTACCGGAGTAATAAATATCGACAAACCAAAAGGTTTTACCTCACACCAGGTGGTAAGCAGATTAAGAAAACTCTTAAACATAAAACAGGTTGGACACACAGGAACTCTTGACCCGCTCGCAACGGGAGTTCTTCCTATTTGTGTCGGAAAAGCCACAAAAATTATAGAATATCTCGACACATCAAAAGCTTACAGGGCTTATATTATTCTTGGCATAGAAACCGACACTTACGATATGGAAGGGCAAATACTTGAACAAAAACCTGCAACCATTGATTTAACAGAGATAAAGAAATTCCTTAATGATTTTAAAGGTGAAATTACACAAACACCGCCTATTTATTCCGCTATTCATCACAAAGGAAAGCGTCTTTATGAATATGCGCGGAAAAATATAGAAGTTGCTGATATTCCAACCAGAAAAGTTTTAATAAATTCAATTGAACTAATAGAAACACAAGAAACAGAAACTAAAAACCCGGTAATTGTAGTGGATATAGATTGTTCAGGAGGAACATACATCAGGTCTATAGCTCACGACCTTGGGGAAAAACTTGGTTATGGTGCTTCTTTAAAAGATTTAACCAGAACAAAGTCGGGGAGTTTTTTACTGGAAGACAGCTTTACTCTTGAAAAAATTGAAGAGTACTGCCAAAAAGGGGAAGTTGAACAATTTCTCTTACCACCTCAAAACGTGTTAAATTTTGAAGCTATAGAAATAAATCAAGAACAACGCGACAAAATTAAAAACGGACAAAGCATTGATGATTCAAAAAATCGCGAAAATGGAAAATTTGTCCAACTTATTTGTGAAGACCACCTTGCTGCAATTGCTAAAGTAATGGAAAACAAAATTAAACCTGTTAAAGTTTTTTGCTGAAAACTCTTTGACGAAAATCATAACATCCTTTATATGATAAAATTTAAGGGTAATAACGCCCGGATTTTATATGTCTAAATCAACGATTAACGAGAAAAAAATTCAAAATTTATTAGAGATTTTACTGGAAAAATCTTTAAAATTTAAAAAAATAATTACTAACATAAAAAACAGACGCAGTGTCCATTTAACAGGATTAACCGGCTCTGCAAGGTATTTTTATGCGGCTAAAGCGATAAAAAACATTAATAATCCTGTTCTGGTAATAACCTCGGATATTTCAACAGCTCTAAAGTATACAAAAGAAATTAAAAATTTTTCCGGCAAAAAAGTTCTATACCTGCCCTCACAGGAAGTTTCCCCATATGAGCAGGTATATTGCGACCCGGAGATTACAAAACAACAGCTAAACGCTCTTCAATCTTTTAAAAACCTTGAAACAGATGTAATAGTCACGCCCGTCAAAAACCTGCTGAATGTCTATTTGCACAAAGACACAATTATCAGCAATTCAATAAAACTTAGGTTAAAGACCAAGGCAGATCCATACGATACAGCAGAAAAACTGACTCAAATAGGATATAAAAGGGTTAATACGGTGATAGACCCGGGAGAATACAGCTTAAGAGGGGATATTCTAGATATTTATCCGATATCCGGCGAACCTACGCGAATTGAATTTTTCTGTGATGAAGTTGAGAGCCTAAGGGTTTTCAATATAGACACACAACGGTCTATAAAAAAAGTCAGCAGTATCATTATAGATCCAAGGTATAAAATCCTGATAACATCTCAGGACAAGGATATATTGATAGAAGAAATACTTAAAGCATCGGAAAAACAGGCGGAAAAAATTTCCAATACAGCAAAAGAAACCCTGGAAAGCTATATAAACAATTTTATATCATTACTGGAGGCAGACAATTACACAGAAGGCATAGAATACTTTTATCCATTGCTGAACAAGAATATAGGAGATATTTTTGACTATCTTCCTGATGACACAGTGATTTTATCCCATGAATCACAGGAAATGATTCAAAGACTACAAATTCAAGACGATAAATACATAAAAGAATACGAAAAAAACACACAAGAAGGCCTTGCTCTGGAATTGCCCGGGCTTCTGCACCTGATTCCTGAAAAAATCATGAATCAATTGAACAAATATCCGGCATTGAAATTTGACAGTTTTATCTCAGACGAAGCAGAAATAACTGAAGAAATAGAAAGCATTATCCCTCCAAAATTTGTAGCAGACTTATATAAAGCTTCTGATTATATCAATAATCTCAGGAATACAGGTTATACGATAATAATTGACACAGAATACCCACAGCGAACTGCTTCTGTATTAAAAGAAATGGAACTAAGCTGTATTAACCTTGAAGAAAATGAATTAAATCCTGATAAACACCTTCAATCAAGAGAAATTATTATTGTAACTGAAAATTTTGAGGAGGGGTTTATTTTTCCAGAGATTAATCTTGCGATAATAACAGATGTTGAGCTTTTCAATAAAAAATTAAAGAAGGCGACATTAGGAAAAACGACCTCAAAAAAAGAAAACATAGATTACCTTGTATCGGTAAATGATCTTAAGGAAAGCGACTTTGTTGTCCATTCAAAACACGGGATAGGAAAGTTTTTAGGGCTTTGCAAACAAGAAATTGACGGTCACAAAAAGGATTATTTGACTATTGAATACTCAAAAGCGGACAAACTTCATATGCCTGCGGAGCAAATAAATCTTCTTTCGAGATACAGAGGGTCAAGCGCTCCTCCAAAACTGTCTAAAATGGGCGGTGTCGAATGGTCAGGGGTTAAATCCAGAGTTAAGAAAGCCATCAAAGATATCGCGGAAGAACTCCTGCAATTATACGCAAAAAGAGCGAAGTCAACCGGATTTATATTTGAACAAGACAGCGCATGGCAAATAGAAATGGAAAATGCTTTTCCATATACGGAAACTCCTGATCAAATGCAGGCAATTACAGATATCAAAATGGACATGGAGTCTGAAAAAATTCTTGATCGGCTCATATGCGGAGATGTTGGATTTGGCAAGACAGAAGTAGCATTGAGAGCGGTCTTCAAAGCCATATTATCAGGAAAACAAGTGGCAATACTTGTTCCCACCACCATTTTAGCCCAACAACATTTTAACACTTTCGTTGAAAGGTTGAGTCCTTATCCCATCAAAATTGAACTTTTATCAAGATTCAGGACTCCCAAACAGCAGAAGGAAACGATTAAAAACCTGTTAACGGGGGAATGTGATCTTGTAATAGGTACGCATAGGCTTTTACAAAAAGATGTTCAGCTGAAAAACCCGGGGCTTCTGGTTATTGACGAAGAACACAGGTTTGGGGTTTCTCATAAGGAAAAGATCAAAAAGCTCAAATCAGAAATTGATGTAATAACTCTCACCGCGACTCCTATCCCCAGAACATTGAATATGGCTTTATCCGGCTTAAAAGAAATGAGCATAATTAACACACC
>CAYZIV010000170.1:0-4242 GCA_964478475.1 uncultured Gammaproteobacteria bacterium
ATTTATCGAAACGTTCTAACCTTTCTTTCAGTACAGAAGGGACTAAACTCCAGGCTTTTTTAGTTTCAATGCGCAATTTTTTTGTTTTTTCTTTAGCTTTCAATATATTTTCTTGTAAACTAAGCGACTCCGGTTTTTCCTCGTCATTAAACCCGCCTAATTCTTTTACAATTTTATTCGTTCTATCTTGCAAAACCTGAATGCGTTTTGCGTCTCTTAAATCATAAATAATCCCTATTTTTTTATCTTTTTTAGATTCTTTTTTAGATTGAAATGATAGATTTGTTATTTTGTTATTTGAAATAATTTTATTCATGCTTATTTACTTATTTTCATTAACTGCTATATAAAAAACACTGAACTTTAATAATTTACAAAATTTCTTATATTGTTAATATTTGATAACCAACCCGAGTCATTAAATAGCTAAAATTCCTATTATGACTAAATTAAAACTTCATAAAATTATAAAAAATACTGTTAAAAGTAAAAACGAAAGTGAAGGAGCTCAAAAGGCGGCTTTGCCAACTTTGAAGTCTTTAAGCTCATTCTAAGTGCAAAGCTCTTAACACACCTGTGAGGATATGGAGGATGGGCTGTTATTTGCTATTTAAATTGTGAATTAATTTAGTCTTTAACAACTATATTAACCAGGCGATTTGGCACAAGAATAATTTTCAGTACATTTTTGCCTTCTGTATAACTTTTAATTTTTCCCTGGCTTAAAGCAGCGGATTCAACATCATTTTTTGCAGAATCAAGAGGCATTTCTATAGTATCTCGCAGCTTTCCGTTGACCTGGATTGCGATAGTGACATTTTCAGCTTTTGTAAGATTATCATCGTATTTAGGCCAAATTATTTCGTGAATAGTGAATTCCCCGCCGAATTCATTCCATATTTCTTCAGACAAATGAGGAGTTACAGGGGACATAAGTTTTATAAGCGTAAATATTGCATAACTCAATACTGTTTTATCATCCTGAGAATATTCTTGCTTATTATTTATGTAGTCATAGATTGTATTTACGAATTCCCGATACTTGCTTATAGCGGTATTAAACTGGAATTCATTACATATATCCTGGGTTACGCCTTTAATTGCAAGGTGTATTTGCCTTAAAAGTTCCCGGTTTTCTTTTGAGAGGGCATCTGTTTTCAGCTCAGGATAATCAAAAATTAAATTTTCCCTACAAGTATAAACAAGCCTCCAAACTCTATTTAAGAATTTATAACACCCTTCAGCGCCGGCATCAGTCCAGTCGAAATCTCTTTGAGGAGGCGAATCGCTGAGAATAAAAAATCTTGCCGTATCAGCTCCGAAGTTTTCAAATATTTCATCGGGATCAACAGTATTTCCTTTTGATTTGCTCATTTTCGAGCCGTCTTTGAGCACCATACCTTGTGTCAGGAGGTTATCAAACGGTTCATCAAAGTTTAAAAGAGATCTGTCACGCAGGAATTTTACAAAAAATCTCGAATATAACAGGTGAAGAATCGCATGTTCAATTCCCCCAACGTATTGATCGACACTCATCCAGCTATTTACAAGATCGGAATCAAATGCTTTTTCATTATTTTTCGGGTCTATAAACCTGAGATAATACCAACTGCTGCACATAAAAGTGTCCATAGTATCAGTTTCACGCCTGGCAGGCCTGTCACATACAGGACAATTGATGTTTACAAAATATTTTGAAGTTAAGATGGGCGATTTTCCTTGCACTTTAAAATCAACATCTTCCGGGAGCTTAACAGGAAGGTTTTCATCAGGAACAATACCGCACTTATCGCAATATATCACAGGAATTGGCGCGCCCCAATAGCGTTGCCTACTTATAAGCCAATCTCTAAGTCTGTATTGAACTTGACTATAGCCAGCATTATTCTGTTCCGCCCATTGGGTTATTTTTTGTTTTCCGGTTTCACTATCTAACCCGTTGAATTCACCTGAATTAATCATTACTCCCTGATCAATATAGGCTTCTGTTAAAGGTGAATCATCTTTTTTGCTTTCCGGTCTAATAACTTCAACAATAGGAAGTCCAAATTTCACGGCAAAATCAAAATCCCGTGTATCATGAGCCGGAACACACATTACAGCACCTGTTCCGTATTCAATTAATGCATAATCTCCTGTCCAAACGGGTACTTTTTCCCCATTAAACGGATTGATCACGTGAGTGCCAAGTGGAACGCCTGTTTTAGGGCGTTCTGTTGAAACACGCTCTATTTCGCTCATTTTTTTTGCATTTTCAATATATTCATATGCTCTCTGACTGCATTCTTCTGTAATTAATTTTTCTATTTGCGGATATTCCGGAGATACAACCATACAAGTAACGCCAAATACAGTGTCAGGCCTTGTAGTGAACACAGGAATTTCAAATCCTTCAATTTCAGCAGATTTAAATTTCAAAACAGTACCGTATGACTTGCCTATCCAGTTTTTTTGCATAAGCTTAACCCTGTCGGGCCAACCTTTTAATTTATCTAAATCCTGAAGAAGCTCTTCTGCGTAGTCAGTAATTTTTAAATACCATTGAGAAAGTTTTTTCTTAGTAACTTCATCATCACAACGCCAGCATTTACCGTCTATTACTTGCTCATTAGCAAGAACTGTTGCGCATTTTTCACACCAATTCACTGGCGATTCTTTTTTATAAGCCAGTCCTGCTTTATAAAACTCCAAAAACAGCCATTGTGTCCACTTATAATAATCTTCTTTACAGGTTGCGAATTCTCTATTCCAATCATAAGCCAATCCAAGCTGTTTTAATTGTTTTCTCATATAGTCAATATTAGCCAAAGTCCACTCAGCAGGATCCTTGCCTGATTGAATAGCAGCATTCTCAGCAGGAAGCCCGAAACTATCCCACCCCATCGGATGCAAAACATTGTAACCATGCATTTTTTTAAACCTTGCTATAACATCCGTAATCGTATAATTCCGGACATGCCCCATATGAAGCCTGCCTGAGGGATAAGGAAACATTGATAATGCATAATATTTAGGTTTATCAGATTTATCCGGAGTCGCATAAATTCCTTTATCTTCCCATATTTTTTGCCATTTTTTTTCTATTTCCTGCGGATTATACTGTTCTCTCAACTCTTTTTCCTTATAATTATTAACACTCTAAAAAATTATATAAAAATTCCTAAAAAATTGCAGTAATAATTTGCAATTACAAAAAACCGAAAATATGTTTGTTTGGTTCTAAGTAATATTGGTTATAATACAAATAATTAGTTCAATGCTATAACAATACTTACCTCACGCATTATGGCGTGAGGCTTTTTTTATTAAAAATTTAAGCAATTACAATTTTTTAAATCTCTCATTGGCTTTATCCTCGAAAAAGACTATCTTTTAAATTATATAAAACTATTATTCAATTATCTGTTAAAATTATAAATGATATTTAAACTCATTTAGATAAATTTTCAGAATTTATGGAGTCAAATTAACAATGAAAAAAGAAAATGATCCTAAACTTAATAAGTTAAAAAATGATACAGCAGAAGAGAAAAACAATATGTTTATAGAGCTTTTAAAAAGGCTCTCATCTGTTTATAATCAGGTTATTCAAGGCAAAATGCTTGATGCTAATGATATTCAAAAAATCGATAATGTCTTTTTATCATTATTGGTGCTAAATGAAAGAAATTATTTTGAAAATGCCATTCAAAAGAAAGATTTAGAAAAAGATAAGTTTGAATCTTATATTCAAATGCGACATAAATTTTTAATTAAGCAACTTGAAGTAATGCTCAAAGACCTTGAAAACAAACTCAAGGAATCGAGAGACAAAAAATCTGAAATTTCAAAATAAAGGGCTAGCCCTTTAGAGTGTATAAATTTAATTAAAAGATCACAATAAATTGTGATTCTTTTTTTATATAAATAATATATAGTAATTATATAAGAGCAAGGGAACTGAAAAGGGAAATAAGCAATGCAGAATTTAGAATTCATTATGGATGACCCAGCAATTAATAATGCCGGTTCCAAATTGCCATCTTCAAATTTTTATTTTAATGAAGAAGCATATAGCAATGAGGAATTAGGAAAAGTTGATTTGTTAAACCAGATTATTATCTAAAAATTAAAAATATTTCACACCTAAATCAATCACACACTCAAAAATTATTTCCCGGCTTTTAAATATAGACGCAAGTCTATATTTTTTTTTTGACAATTATTTATATAAGAATGTTTTTATTTATATACAAATAGACT
>CAYZIV010000171.1:0-4194 GCA_964478475.1 uncultured Gammaproteobacteria bacterium
AGTGCTTGATTTTTAAACAGTCAAGCCCTTTACCGTCATTGATTATAGCTATTCATTTGGCGCGAAATTCATTTTTTGAACTTCTGCCCCGTCGATAGCTTTTAAATCTTCAAGAAGAGCGTTCTTGTCTTCATTGTTTCCTATTATATCAAGCAAAATCACACCGTCAGGGGAGCAAACATTGTTCTGTGCGTTGTGAATCCCTATTCTTGTTTTGATAATACAGCCATGTTTTGACAAAATTTCTTGAAAAGTAGTTGAAGTTTGTTTTCTCTTGCGTAATAATACTCCTAGAATTGTCGTTTCAGTCATTTTTTTTTCTCCGTTTAAATTTTTATAGTTAATTGTTATCAACAAAAATCATGTTTTTCTATTAACCGGCTATATTAATATTGTTATAATTTGCATGTCGCCTATGTAACGGGTTAATAAATATATTCATAATTTATAATGATAATCTATGTTATCATTTATTTTATAAATTAAAAATGGAGAATATTGTTATGCAAAACCAGTATTTAATTTTAGCTGAAAATATTACTTATAAAAACAATAAATTAAGCTGTATCAACATTATTGATCAATTTTTAGTGTTGAATGTTCCAACAGATATAAATTTCGATTTGGTTGCAGTTTGCGGCCCGGGCTGGCCTGAAGGAGAGTACAGCATAACAATTAAAGTTCAAATTGATGACGGTGAAGTGAATGAATTTGGAACAACTCAAATTAAAATCCCCGGCGATGAGTTTGTTTACAATGCTTATGCTCCAAACATGAAAGTTTCTGTCAAAGAAGAAGCAAAATATGTAAAATTCTTTGTATATAGAAATGAAGAACTTGTTCTTGAACGTAAGTATAAAGTTGCGCCGATTTTTATTCCTCAAGAAGCTCAATCGCAAGAAACCTTGTTATAGAATATTAATAAATGAAAAAAGCTGTCCCCAAAAAGACGGCTTTTTTTATTTTCTAAAATAAGAAAATTTTTCACTAAATTTCCGAATATTTTATAAACATTTCATGTAAAATGTAAAATTATTTGTCCAGTTTGGTATAATTTAATAAAATTAATAAATCGGCATTTAGCAAAATAGGGATATAAGTGAATGAGTAAAAATATCAAATTCGGGACAGACGGTTGGCGCGCGATTATAGCAGAAGATTTTACTTTTGATAATGTAGTTTTAGTCACTAAAGCAGTGGCAGGATATATTAAAACTCAATATGACCCGTCAAGGCCTGTTGTAATTGGCTATGACACAAGATTTTTAGCTGATAAATTTGCACAACGGGCAGCCGAAACCTTAAACGGACTAGGTTTGAATGTCAAGATCACAGACATAGACGCACCGACACCAGTTGTAGCTTACGCTGCGAAAAATCTTAACAGTGCAGGTGCATTGATGTTTACTGCCAGTCATAACCCGCCTGAATATTGCGGAATAAAGTATATTCCGGATTATGCAGGTCCTGCAACGACTGATATAACTGATGTTATTGTTCAAAATGTAAAAAAACTTCAGGATGGCGATGAATCTTTCCTGCCTGAATCTAAAGTTTCCGGAACAACAGAGGTTTTTGATCCAAAACCTGATTACATGGAGTTAATAAAAAAAATAATTGATTTTGAAAAAATCAAGCAGGCAAATATTAAAATATTTTTTGACCCTCTATATGCTTCAGGCAGAGGGTATTTTGACACATTATTAAAAGATGCCGGGTGCGATGTGACAAGCATAAAAAACTGGCGAGACCCGCTCTATGGCGGAGGTATGCCTGAGCCCAAGGAAAAATTTCTTGGCGAGTTAAAAAAGCTTATCCTTGAAAACTCTCCTTCAGTTGGATTTAGTAACGATGGTGATGCTGACAGGTTCGGCGTAATTGATGAAAACGGAACTTATATCACCCCGAATGAAGTTATAGCAGTTTTATTAAGACATCTTCTTAAAAACAAAGGCAAAAAAGGTTCTGTGGTAAAAACAGTTGCGACAAGCCAGCTTATAGATAAAATAGCTCAAAAATACGGAATAAAAGTCCATGAAACAGCAGTAGGCTTCAAGTGGGTCGGTCAAATAATGCGGGATGAAGACGTTATAATCGGCGGAGAAGAATCCGGCGGACTGAGTATAATCGGACATATTCCCGAAAAAGACGGAATCCTCGCTAATTTGTTGATTTTGGAAGCTATGGCATATGAGAAAAAACCTCTATACGAAATTATAAAAGATTTAAACGATGAAGTAGGCTCTACTTACAAGAATTACAGGCTTGATTTAAAGCTGACAGAAGAGCTAAAAAATTCGGCAATGGAAATGTTTTTAAACAATCCGCCGGAAAAAGTCGGACCTGTCAAAGTCACTAAAATTAACAAACTTGATGGTGTTAAGTTCTATTTTGATGATAATAACAGCTGGATGTTGGTTCGCCCAAGCGGAACAGAGCCTCTTTTGCGGATATATTTCGAAACGGACTCAGACGAAAAGCTCGATTCAATGATTGAAGACACGAAAAAAATCATTGATAATATTGCTTAATTAACAATTTAAAAGGTATCTGAAAAATTGAAACTGTCAATAAAAGAAATACTGGAAGCGACAGGCGGAGAGCTTATATCAGGAGGTGACCCTTTAGTTGAAGTCGAAATTTCCACAGATACCAGAACGATAAAAGAAAATGATATTTATCTTCCTCTATCAGGGGAGAATTTTGACGGGCATAATTTTATAGAAAACACTGTTCAAAAAGGATGTGTCGGATATTTTACGGAAAAAACCAAATACTATGGACAAAATGCCGGTTTTGTCATTGCTGTCGACGACACACTCGAGGCGTATCTTAAAACAGCCAATTATGTCCGCAAGAAATTAAACCCGATAGTTATAGCAATAACAGGCAGCTCAGGCAAAACTACCGTCAAAGAGTTCATTTATTCAGTCCTGGCAACTTCTTTTCAGGTCCATAAATCAATACTGAACCATAATAACGAGATAGGGCTTTGTCAGACATTGCTTAACATGGACGAAGCAGCTCAATTTGCAGTGATAGAAATGGGAATGAGAGGGCTAGGAGAAATTGAACTTCTATCAAAACATGCCGAGCCTGATGTAGCTGTTATTACAAACATTGGCACAGCCCATATCGGAAAACTCGGAAGCCTTGAAAACATTGCAAAAGCAAAATGTGAAATAACTTCACACTTGAAAAATTCAGGAACTTTGCTGGCATTTGATGATGATTTAATTAAAAAATATTGTAGCTGGGGCGGAAATAAAGTTTTTTACGGGAAAAACTATGAAGTTGCTGAACAAAATGAAAATTCAACAGCTTTTATGTATAAAAATGAATACTATGAAATACCTGTAACTGGCGAATATAATGTTATTAACGCAATTTCAGCGATTGAAATCGGGAAACATTTTGGAATCAGTTATGAAAATATACTAGCGGGTCTTTTGAATTATAAGCCGGTTGGCAACAGAGGCAAGACAATTTCATTGAAAAACGGAACTAAAATGATAGTCGACTGCTACAATGCAAACCCTGACTCAATGATAGCTTCAATTGATTCAATAGCTAAAATTTATAAAAACTCAAAAATATCGCTTATATTAGGTGATATGGGCGAATTGGGCGATTATGAGGAAGACCTCCATAAAAAAGTCGGCGTCTTTATTTCGCGGCTTTCAATAGACTCTCTTGTCACAGTTGGGGAGAAAGCTAAGTTAATTGCCATAGAAGCTCAAAAATCAGCCATAAAGACAAATTCTTTTATGGACAACATTGAAACAGCAGAATTTCTGGCAAATAATCTGGAACAAAATTCAATTTTGTTTTTTAAGGGGTCAAGAAGTATGAAACTTGAGGAAATAGCTGAAAGTTTACAGAATTCTTTTGTTAAATAGTCTTTTATAATCCGGTTTGGTCGTTATTGACTTTCCATGATTCCGCATTATCAGTGTTTTTTAGTTCTTTGTACTTTTTGATGGTATCTATAACAGCTTGTCCGTCTTTGTTTAAGAGTTCTTCGAGAAAATTGATTGCCTGTGACAAATTTTGTGTTTCCCCGGTTAATTGCATTTAATTCTCCCCTTTTTTTCAATTAATCGATAGCGAATATTATATTATTTTAAATTTCAACATTGTCGGATTCATCCTCTATTTCAAGTAGTAATTCAAAAAAATGTTATATAGCCTCAA
>CAYZIV010000172.1:0-4189 GCA_964478475.1 uncultured Gammaproteobacteria bacterium
AAGGGATTGAGATATCTTATCTTTCTGCACACAGAAGAAAAACAGGCTTTTACCGAGAATTTCCGTCGGCCTTTTAACAAACCCCGAATAAGTTAGATTTTTAAGTCTCTCAGCATATTGCATTACTGGTTTTTCAAGACTTCCTTTACCTGATATATTAAACCTGATATCCATATCAGGATAATTTAAAGAAAAATTCTCAGTAATCCTCAGGAAAAGGTCCACACTTTTCTGTTTTTCGAGCCTGCCTGAAAAACAGACATCTTTTGAAACAAAATAATCATAAAACTCAATATCTGACGGATCAAAAAAAGTGACATCTGAAAGAAAGACATTTTTAAACGAATGTCTTGTTAAGACTTTGTACAAAAGGGGAGTGTGAGTCTCTATAGCATCAGCTTTCCTGTAGTATAAATTAAAAGTCCTGATTTTGTTTTCACCTGAATGAAAAGCCGAACAGATACAGGGAGTCTTTGTGAAGATCTTGAGCAGATTGCATAATACAACACCACCGGGACCCAGATGAAAAAGCTTTCTCTCGTATTTGGATGTCATAAATAAAATCTGGAACAGAAAAAATACTCTTTCTGAATAATTGTTAAATAATATTCTTAAAAGAAACGATCTGACACCTCGAAAATCTTTTAAAACAAACACATTATCATTGAGACAAAAACCAGAATCTATAAACAATCGGGCTAACTGAGCATTAATTATCAGACAGACATCATAATCAAATTTATTTTTATTATTAATGTAATCAAATAGAGAGACATATCTCTTGTTGGCACCGTGGATTACTGAACCGGTGACAATTATAAAAATTTTATTTTTCATAATAAAACCCTTAATTCAATTTTTCGTCAATTATCTTAACCCATTTTTTATATATTTCAGCAATATCAAATTCACTGGCTCTTAAAAATCCAACCTTTGAATAATGAGCACGATCTTCATTACTATTTAATAATTTTACTATTGCATATGCAAAATTATAGTGATAATATGATAATTTTTTTTCTCTCGTATACCTTTTAGAAATAAAATTCCTAACAAAAACACCGAATTCAGCTTTAATAAATTTTTTGTTTGTAAAATCTAATATTCTGTTTGGAGATAAAATTTCTTTAGGCCCTGACGGGCAATTAGTAGTAATGATTGGGACTCCACAAACCATAGCTTCCAATAATACATTTCCAAACCCCTCCGAATAAGATGATAATAAGAATAAGTCCGATATATTCAAAAATTTAAACGGATTTTGCTGAGCCCCTAAAAACAAAACATTGCCTTCCAATTTAAGTTTTTTAACTAAAAATTTCACTTCATTTAATAATGGGCCTTCTCCTATTAGAATAAGTTTTGCATTTTTTATTTTTTTTGTAACCAAATAAAATGACTTTATTAACTCTTTATGACCTTTTACTCGATTAAATCTTGCAACATTAATTAATATCGGATTCTTTAATAAAACCGGGTTAATGTCCAAATTTTCTTCTTTTAAATGCAATATTTTTCTTAAATCACACCCATTATAAATTACTTTTATTTTATTTTTATTAATTTTACATGTTTTTTCAATTTCTTTTTTTACTCCATTTGATAATGCGATTATTAAATCCGCATTCTTGTAACAAATGATCCTAAGAAAATTAATAATTAAAACTCTTAAATTCATATGAGACCTATCAATATGTCTCCTTTGAGAACAAATGACTATATCACCTGTTTTGGATAAAACATTTAGAAAGTTTGCATCTTCCATAAAACTAATTGTTAAATCGATTTTGAACCGTTTCTTCAGTAATTTTAATTTCCTTATGTTTTTAAAAAAATTAAAAATTTTCAAAAACTTATTTGAAGTTGGATAAATATTAAGATTAACAAGCTTACCTTCGAATTTATACGCTATGTTATTATCATGAAATAAAAAAAGATAAATATTATACTTTTTTTTCAGGTAAGTGGAAAGGTAAGATACTGTTCTTTCAGCACCACCAGCAGATAATGTCGAAATAAATAACGCAACATTTTTTTTTCGTTTATTTGTATTTCTCATTTAAAAGATATAAATTTTCTCCTTGCTATATTATAATTGGAATCTCTCTCTCTTCATGTTTTTCGTTTTGATAATAATATACCAAATATATAATACATTTAATAAAAAACCTGTACTGCTGAAAATAATTATGGCAGATAAATCGGATAAAAAAACATAATTTCCTAATAATAGAGAGATAATTTTTAAAAACATTGAAAAAATTGTAAAAACCAAAAAAGACTTCTGATTTTTTATAATCGGTATCATTTGAATACTTGGTTTATTAATGAAAGCCGAAAAATTCCATAAGCTCATCCATCTTGCATATAAACCAGCTCTCAGCCAGGTATTCCCAAAAAAAATGTTAAATAGCATTGGACTTAAAAAAAAGATTAAAAGAAACGGTATAAAAGATATTACTGATAATCCTAATGTAGCTTTAATTAATAAATCATATAAATCTTCATTATTATTATTAGCTTCACTTGCTCTTTGAAAAAAAACCATACTTATAGATCTTCCTATTAAATTTGCAGGTAAATTCAACAACTTTTGGCTTAATAAATAAAAGCCGGCAAATTCAGGACCAAAAAAATAACCTAATATTAGAGTCGGGGAGTTTTCTGAAAAAGAATTCAATAATATTTGTGGAGTTCGATACACTGGAAAATCTTTATATTTTACAATAATTTTAATATCTTCAATCTTGTATTGGAATAATTCTTTAACATAAACAAACAAAGATCTCTTTTTAATACTAAAAAATAAGAAAAAAACATTGAAAAGTTGCATAATTGCCTGAATAAAAATCAACGAGAGACCATAAGGGTAAAAAGTACCAACAATTGATTTGATTATATTAATAAGAACCGTTTGAAAAACAGATAATTTAGCAATAACCGAAAAAAGTTTTTTTCTTATAAGCAATTTATCAAAAACTTGTGTAATTCCAGAAATAAAGATAATGAACGGTACAAAAATTATTAGAAAAATACTATTTTCCAAATTATAATGAACTTGAATTTTAGCTCTAAATAAAAAAAGAAATATAAACGTACATAAAGAAAATAAAAATGAACAATATATCGAAACCTTAGCTATCGTTTTAGCTTCCCTATCTTTTTTAGGTAAGACTATTGCGATCGGATAAGTTAACGCAACAATTCCACTTAATACACCGATAATTGAATTAAAAATACCAAAAACTCCAAAAGCTTCAGGCCCGTAAATTCGAGCAATAATTGGAGAAAATAAAATTGAAATAATTCGAGCAATTAATGTCCCGGATGTTAATATAATTATATTTTTAAAAATTTTTTTATTAAAAATATTTGAAAAAAAATACATTAAAGAAAACCTAATATAAAAACACCCTAATTACTACTAATTCTAACGCGGGTATGCCTGAAGGTAGATCCGCCATTACCATCATTTGCAATCAGAGTGATTGTGTATTCCCCCGGGACAGAAGGAGCATTCCATTTGATGTTGGGACCATCTGTGGCCGATACAAATTCTCCGTGTTCAGAGGTCCAGCTGTAGCTGATTTTATCGTTGTCAGGGTCAGTCACAACAGAATTAAAATCAATTGTCTCATCAACAAAGAGATTGGAAGAAACAAAAACATTTTCGATAGCCGGCTTGGAGTTTGATAGTTCTACATTCCCAATAAGAATCAACTGACCTATCTGATCCGGATTAAAAGTGAAATACTTATAACCTTTGGATTTACCAATCCTTGCATTGACATAATACTGAGCTCTCTCAAGCATAGGAATAGTAAAATAACCGGTATCATCTGTCTCACCAGTTGCATAGGAATGGACCTGATTAAACTGAAGATCTGTCACAAAAACCAGAGCACCTTCAACAGCATTACCTTCTCTGTCTAAAACATAACCTGCGACAGTCGCTCTTTCTTTGTGATCATCAGGTATATCAAGATGAATATTCTCAATATCAACATCACCATCACGATTTCTGAGAGTAACACTTTGTTTTACCATACCAACTTCATCATGTTGAACAACAAGATCATAAGTGATATTACTTCTTCTGGGTACAAAAACTCTTATCGAAAATCTACCGTCAGAATCTGTCTCAAAGATACGTGCCGGTACCGAATCATTAGATATAAAAACTCTTGCC
>CAYZIV010000173.1:0-4172 GCA_964478475.1 uncultured Gammaproteobacteria bacterium
CTGTTTTATTTGGATCCAGTAACGATTCATTTGTGATATTTAGAACTTCTAGTTGTTCATTATTTTTTGCCAGCTGCGATTGAAGTTTATCAATTTCTGCATAATATTTTCTGATTGCATCTCTTCTTCTTCTGTTAGTAGTTTTGCTGCGAGCATTACTCATTCCTTTAAGTTTATTAGCTGCTTTTTCTTCGTATTCAGTGATTTGTTTTTTAATGAACTCGTTTTCGTTTTTAAGAAGTTCTGCTTTTGCATTATTTTGAGTTACGTTAGTTTCTACGTTTTTAACATTAGCTGTTCCTGTTGGATCTTTTGTAGGGTTTGTGAGATTTACAAAGTTGAGCATTTTTTCCATTATTTGAGAAAAGAATGAAAACATTTGCGTAGTGAAATCGTTTTGGTTAGTTCCTGTATTTTGTCCGTATGGATTCCAGCTGTTTGCCGTGTTTTGCTGACCAAACATATTCATAGAATTAGCAGATTGTTGCCCGTATGGACTCCAACCAGTTGTTCCATTTTGTTGGGTTGATGGATTCCAATTCATGCTCATACTTTGATGAGCATAAGGATCCACAAAATTATTTATCATAATTTGCTCCTCCTTTTTATTTTAGAAAAGGTTTCATGAATAATTTACGTTTTTAAAAATTCTCCGCTCAATAAATCTCCATATTTTAATTTCTATAAACAATAAAACTCACAGTTGAAAAAAATTGCTCTAAAATATATTTGATCTATATATATAATTTTTAAAAATCAGGTATAATGTGTATATTAGGTATATAAAATACATTAAGTTTTGTTAATTTCTAATTTGAGTACTGGCCAGGGAAACTATAGAAATATTCAAAATTTAAATTTTTTTTCTATTAAAAGGTAATTTTTATTTTTGAGATGTTTTAATATGGGTGTAAATCAAAAATAAATCTTGGTTTTTTAGTAGATAGTAGGAAAGTTATATGGTCACTATGGATAGAGAAATTTGTAATTGTAAAATATCAGATCAAATTACACCTGCAGAAGAAAATGGAGTTGACAGAGAAGCTCTTTGTCAAAAAATATGCGCCAATATATTACAAGGTCTTTTGGAAGGTTACGAAGAATTAAAAGAAAAAAATCCCGAAAAAGTAGTGGATTTTCAACCGAAAATTGAAGAGTTAACAGAGCAGATCAAAAATAATGATATCGCATCAGACGTAAAAACTGTTCAATAAAACAAAAGTATTTTAGAAGATTTTTTGTTAAAATTATCTGATTATCATATCAGCGTAAACTGTATTTGATATTCAGGTTTTTAATATGCAAAATAAAATTTTAATCATAAATTTTGGAGGAATCGGGGATCAAATTTTATTTTTTCCTGTGGTTAAATCTGTTAAAAAAATTTTTCCGGAATGTTTTATAACTCTTGTTACAGAAAGCAGAAGCCGATCGGCAGTTAATCTTACAAATTTTATAGATGAGGTTTTTATAAGTCATATAAAATCAGGCAATACTTTGATCGAGATGGTCAAACTTCTGGTAAAAGCTTTTTTTGGCAAGTATGACACAGTGATTTCTTCGGGAAGTTCTAAACTTATCCCGATTTTGCTTTTTTTAACAGGTATAAAAACTAGAATAGGTTATGATAACGGTATTTTGAGCAGAATTTTACTTACAAAAGCTGTCCCTCTGAACCTAAATCAGTATTCTTCAGATATGTATCATGATCTTGTATCAGGGTTTTGTGAGGATAGAAAACAAGTTGTTCCGGAAATTGATCTGTCGATTGATCAGGAAAAAGCCGATTATCTTGATAATTTGCTAAAAGACAGTTCATCTCTTAAAAAAATAGTAATTCATCCCGGCGTTAGTTCACTGAGTATTGAAAAGAAAATGATCAAGTTCTGGTCGGTGAATAACTGGCTGGAGCTTATTAAAAAACTCTCAGTAAGCGGTCAGTATTCTGTTATATTGACAGGAGGTCCTGATGACAGAAAATATTTCTCTGAATTAAACCATTTGAATTTCAATAGTTGTAATTTTTTAAATTTAATGGATAAAAATTTCAGTATTGAAGAATTTGCTTATATAGTTAAGAAATCTGATTTATTGGTTTGTGTTGATTCAGCTCCCATGCATATTGCTGTTGGGTTGAAAAAACCATTAGCAGCTATATTTGGACCCACAGATGAACATAAGTTATTACCCAAAAATAATCTGTATACAGCGATAATTAACCATAATGCTCAATGCAGACCCTGTTTATGGGATAAAAGACAAACTACATGCCGGGAACTTCTGTGTTTGAATATTGATCCTGACCAAGTTTATAAGGTTATAGCTGAAAAATTCGATACAGCTGAATTGCCTGAATGATTTTATATTAAGAATTTTTCAAGGCTTCTTGAGATTCTGAAACAAGTTCAGAATGACGAAGGTTGTGTTCAGAATGACGAGATATGCAGGAATTCTCTGCTATTGTCATTTATCTATTGCGTTTCGTGTCTTTTTGTTGGAATAATAAGTATGGGACAAGTTGTGTTGTCAAGAATGCCGCGGCTTACACTGCCAAGAAGCAGCGAAGCCATGCCTTCTCTGCCATGTGATCCCATAATTATTAAGTCCTTCCTGTTTTTTTCCGTGTATTTAATTACTTCTTCCGCCGCCGAACCGTTAAGTACTGTTTTTAAATCAGCCTTAATCTGTTCTTCTTTTAATATAGATGAAGTCTTTTCCAATACTTCATTTGCAAGTTCTTCCTGTTTTTGTAAAATCTTGTCCAGCCACCCTTTATCAGCAATAATTTCCGGCGGCAAGCTTTCTTTTCCTTCTTTAATATGCAAAATTTCTATTTCTGAATTGTCTAAATTTAAAGTCTTTGCCGCTTTTTTTACCGCTTTATAAGAACTTTCAGTTTCATCAACTGCAAAAAGAACATTTTTTCTGTTTCCCTTGATTTCCGGCTTGTTTATTTTTTTTGCCATGAAAACAGGCACACAGGATTTTTCAACAACTTTCCTGCTTGTGCTGCCTATCCACTTTTCAAAAAATAATTTTGAACGTGAACCGGTTATAACTACATCATAATTTTTATGTTTAACTTGTTTAAGTATCTCTTCAGCAGGATCCCCGGTAGGATAAAGTACTTCTTCCACACTTATCCCTTTTGATTTTATAAAGTTTTTTGTTTTTTCAAGGTTGTCAATTTTGGTTTTTATATATTTTTCAAAATGTTCTGAATATGTTGTAGAACCGCTTCCTATAGTAGTCAAAAATCCGGTTTCCAGTACACTTATAATATCTGCATTACTTTCCGGTTTCAAAAAATCAAGAAATTTTTCGAGTGAATATGCCGATGCGTCGCTGAAATCTGTGCAGTATAGAATTTTCATAAATATTTATCCCGATTTTAATAAATAAAATTTAATCTGAAAAGTATAAAAACTGCCATTGAACACCTTGTTATTAGACACTTTTAAAAAATTGTGTAAACAAATGTAACAGTATATACTTTTTATGCAATCTGTCTATACTAAATGTTTTTATATTATTGGATAAGGTTGGTAAGTGAGATAAAGGAAAAAAATTATGGGAATAGCAGCAAATCAATTTAGAATTTTGTATCTATCAGCAGAACAGTCTGACATTGAATTTAAAATTGCATCTTATAACCGCGAAAGAGTTGCTTTAATGGATCAAGCCGCTAGTCTCGCAGCACAGTTTTCAGATAATATTTATGATTCAGGTCAGTATACAGATATGTACAACGGAGAAACTTCAGGAGCTCTTCCAGGATTTATAGGCGACTATAGTAATCCTTTCATCGATACTCCTAGTCAAAGTGACATTCCTACCGGTCAATATGAAGCAGAAATGACTGCTCTGCACGCTATGGACAGAGAATTAGAAATGAACGCTAAAAGACTTGAAATGTTCCACGAAGCTAAAAAAACTGAAATCGAATCAGTTAAAGAAATTCTTAAGAAAAATACCGAAAAAGATTACAAAACTTTTGGTTAATATAAAATAATTCTCATTTATCTCATAAAACTTATCCATGAAATTTCCCCCTTGTAAAAGATTACAAGGGGGTTTCTTTAATTAATTAACCTGAATTGCGAATTAATTTTGGATGAAATTTCTCAAAATCCCCACCCACAGCCACCCTTAAGAGGTGGTTAAAGGCTTCG
>CAYZIV010000174.1:0-4128 GCA_964478475.1 uncultured Gammaproteobacteria bacterium
CCGTGCATCAGGCATATTGTTTCTTTCAGCTTCTTCTTTATCCGTTACTATTTCAATGTTTTTAATTTTTAAATCCCTAAACTTTGCCATTTTTTGAATATTTTGAAAATACGTAATAACGTCTTCCAAATTATAAGATTTACCTTTAATATGAACGCGCAAATCGCTATCAATAAGGAAAAACTCCACCCACAACTTCTCAGGTATAACCGCGCCAATAGAGTCATACGATACCAATAAATCCAAATTGCCATTATAAGTAGAGTTTACAACATTTCTTAAATCAAACTCCTTTGCAGGAGTCACATTAAGCTTCCTAAGCTCTACTATCTTATTATTTCCCTCTATTAATTGAAAAGTAATAAAATTATTAATTCCAAATAATATTCCAAATAAAATTCCTATTAATAAAAAAGAGGTTACAGCTACTGTCAAAAGATAAAAGTGTATTGGTTTTTTAACTCCGATTTTCCCCAAAAAGCCCTGAAGTTCATTTTGGTTATCAGAATCAGAAAAATTAAAATTCAAATCTATTAAAGAATTATTCCAGCAAGCAGCTCCTACACCTTCAGGACTAATTGACTCAATCGAATGAGAAGTCGTAATAAAAATAGGCTCACCGTTAAATTTATTATTATCAACAGTATGAATTTTGCACATAAGTTTTACGTGCATAGCCAATTTTTCCGCCACAAATTCTTTAGTTTGACTAACAATATAAATACTGCTAAGTTTTTCGTGCTGCAGTTTTTCTGAAATAGTTGAATTTAATGTGGAATACAAAAGCTCGGGCTCAATTGATTTAAGCGCCAGAGGACTTTCTATAATATTAAGAAGTGTGTTTCCCTCAAATTTCGAAATTATATAATTATTAGAAGAAATTGTTACTACACACCATTTTAAATTCTCTCTAATATTGTCTTTTACAATTCCTGAAGCTACTAATCCTCTTATTAAAGACGCAAATGATGTATCAATAGCAAATAAATTTAAATTATTTCTTTTACATATTTCTTCAATTTTTTCAGTCTGCGACCTCTGTACTACTGAATACAAATAAGCATTGGTCAGCTTTTCATTATTTGAAAAAACATAAACCCAACTCAGCTTAGGTTCTGTTTTTTTAAAAATATATGATTTTTCAGCTTCTGAGCTAAATGCCATTTCCAGCTCAATATCTTCTAAATCTGATGGCAATTCTTTTAAAGAAGTTAATATATTAGGGAGCGCAATGCAAATAGGACAATTGGGCGAAACTCCCATTTTATCAATCAATTCCAAAAGCTTTATTTCAAATTCTTCTACATTTACTTCTCTTAGCACCTGATTATATTGCACATCGGTTTTTTCTGTCCTGATAATCTCTTCGGTTTCAACATTGTAATAAACCAGTTCCATTTTAGAATCCGAAGAAATATATACCCCAAGTCTTTCAGAAGAGGATCGAATCGTTTTATCAATAATTCTCTTAATTATATCCATTTTGAGATTTTCCAAATGATCATTATAAATAATTTCAGTAAAAATTTATTCTATATTTATTAAGTTTAGTTCATTTAAGCACTTTTGAGCAAGTTTTTTACAATAAAAACTTTTTTTAGTTATTATATCAATAGTTGTATTTTTTACTTTGAATTTATATAAATATCATATTAATTTTGTAGACATTTTTTTATTTTAAAACTTTAATATAATAAAGCACTTATTTAGAAATTCAGCGAATATAAATAGAATTTATATATTTATATCGATAAATTTAAATTTTTTAAAATGCCGTTAAATTTAAAGTCCGAAATAATCAAATCAATAAATGAACTGAAAAAAGAAAAAAACGCAGTAATTCTGGCTCACTGCTATCAAAATCTTGAAGTTGACGAAGTTGCTGATTTTGTTGGAGATTCACTTTCTCTTAGTCAAAAAGCTGCAGAAACAGAAGCGGATATAATTGTTTTTGCGGGAGTATATTTTATGGCAGAAACCGCTAAAATCCTCTCTCCTCATAAAAAAATTCTTCTCCCGCGTATAGAATCAGGATGTCTTATGGCGGATATGATTAACGTAGAAGATTTAAGAGAATTCAAATCCAAAAACCCTGATTCTCCTGTAGTATGTTATGTAAACTCAACAGCTGAAATAAAAGCAGAATCTGATATTTGCTGCACAAGCTCAAATGCTGTAAAAATTGTTCAATCACTGCCGGATAAAAAAATATTATTTGCGCCAGACAGAGGACTGGGAACATATGTAGCAAGCCAGCTTCCGGACAAAGAAATAATTTCTTATTACGGTTATTGTCCTACTCATATGAGGATTCTTCCCGAAGAGATAATTGCATTAAAAAAATTACATCAACAAGCTTTAACTCTTGTTCATCCGGAATGTCACATAGAAGTAATAAAATTAGCTGATTATGTAGGAAGCACCTCGGGAATTATGACATATGTAAGCCAAAGCTCTTCAAATTCGTTTATTATTGGCACAGAACAAGGAGTTACTGAAAGACTGCAAAGAGATTTTCCCGAGAAAAAATTTATTTCTGCCTCTCCTAAGGCTATTTGTGAAAATATGAAGTGGCATTCTCTTGAAGATATTTTGCATTCACTCCAAAATGAATCTTATGAAATCTCTGTTGAAAAAAATCTTCTTAACAGAGCTCACAATGCAATAAATCAAATGATGAAAGTTAAATAAAAAAAATCACGATAAATGTTTTTTATCGTGATCTTTTTATTTAATGCTCCTTTTTTTGCGTGTTAACTGTAAAACTTTAGGCTGATCCTCCTTTTATTTTTTGTTTCTTACATATATAAAAAAATTTATTACTCAACAATTGCGTGCAGTAATAAAAAAATTTACTTTTTAATTTTTATTAACTAATATTAAGCACCAAAACCCGTTCTCTTGCAAGGAAATTCACCACAAAACCCGATTCGTTTATTTAAAATTTATTATTTACAAAAATTTATCAGAAAAATCACTTATAGATTTTTTCAAAAAATTAAATCCCAAAAACCAGTATATATATTCATCTAAAGAAATTATTCATGCATAACTGGCTTATAAAAAGCCTTTTTAAAAAAATTACTTCATAAAACTTTAATTAAATTGGTTTTTATGATTAATTTTAGCTATAGAGCCTGTTATTATTAATTATCCAGCACATTAAATTAATTAATTTGTAAAGTTTTTTTTGAAATATTAAATTGGCATGGTTATCTCTCAATATTCCTTGTTTTCCGGAAAATTTTTCATGCTCCCCGGTAATTTGACTGTTTTTAGCATGTTTTCTGTCAAAACATAAATAAATTTATGCTATATATTATTAATACGTTATTGCCCTCCTATAAACACAATGACAATCTAAATTACTCATAATTATTCGGGTAAATAACAATCTACAAACCACTTAGAGGAGCTAAAAGCTTGAGCAGGAAAACTACTGGCAAAAGAATATTTGATTTAAGCAAAGATGAAGCTTTGATGGAAAAAAAGAGAATCATCTCACATCATATAAACCTTGAATGCAAAAAAGAGCAGCTTTTAATACTCATTGAAAAACTTTATAAAATATCCAGTGAAAGAATAAGGTTTTTATCTGAAGAGCAGAATGATAGCGTTAATGATAGGGGGTCTTACCTGTTTTCCATAGGTGAACAGCTGAACAATGCTCTTAATAAAAAAAGAGATATCGACAAAGAAATTAACGAAGCAAAAAATATGATAAAAACTCTTGAAACAATATCAAAAAATAAAAAATAAAATTGACATATTTTTATCAAAAAAAGTAAAAAAATTGTTTTATCCGGGGGAATCGCAGGTAAGAGTGCAAAATGAAAGAAAAATATTTTACTGCTGAAAATTTGACATCAAAAGCCAGGGAAATAAAAAAAGAAATGGAATGTTTGTTTAAGCATCCTAAAATTAATTTTACAGGCAAGTCATCAGCTCTTTTAGTAATAGATATGCAGAAATTTTTTCAAGACACCGACTCACATGCATTTATTCCGTCATTTGAAACAATTGTCCCCGGTATATCAAATCTTATCAACACTTTTAAAGAGAACAATCTCCCTGTTATATTTACTCAACATTTCAACACAGAAGCCGAAGCTTCTCTTATGGCGAAAT
>CAYZIV010000175.1:0-4115 GCA_964478475.1 uncultured Gammaproteobacteria bacterium
GTCAGTGTGAACTGCCGGAATAATACAATCGATTTTTAAACGGCATTTGGAGTTTTTAGGCTTATAAATGCAGTTTAACACTTCCGCTCCTTCGCTTTTGTCTGGAGGTGTATCGTTAAACCACATGGTTTCTGATATTTCTAGGCCGTTTTCAGGAATAATATTAGAGACAATAATTTCACTGTGAACATGATGTTTTTTTATTAATATTCCTGATTCTGAACCTTGTTCAGAACTTAAATAAGCATCTTCAAAACCTTCGCATTCATTATTTTTAAAAATGTAGTTGTCGTTGCCGCTAACATCGTCCAGGACAAGATTTCCAAAGAAATTTTTAAGTTTATTATTTTTGCAAACAAATCCCGGGCAATTTTTCATTTTTAAAAACTGATTGCCTTTTTCAATAGAATTGCCTTCTATTTGCAGGTTTTCGCAGTTAATAGCACTTATAAAAAACGGATCATCAAGGGCCATGCCGTCTATGCCATCAATAAAGGTGTTATTTATAATTTTACAGTTTTTTGTGTAATAAAAAGTTTTAAAATATACAGTGGTGCGTTTAAATATACAGTTTTCAATAATCAAACCGTTAACAATATTTTGCCCTCCGCCGTTATTATTTCCGTTAATTGTGCCTATGCGTTGAGTTATATTGTCAATAATACAATTTCGAATAGTGTTATCAACGGCTTCAAGGGATCCGTCGCGGGACAAGTCAACACATCTTATTAATCTTTCAATGTTTTTAAAGTTGACGTTTTCGACGACATTGTCTTTTGAGACCGGCACAAAGTCAACGCCAAAGCCTTTATAATTTGTTACAATACCGTTTTTTACAATATTGTTATAGCATCCTGTTACGTGAGCTTCATTTCCAAACTTTATAGCTGATAAATTGACTCCATATTTTTGATCACCGCCAATAATAGTGAAATTTTCAACGAGGTTGTTGAATTCATCGCCACCGTGAAAATCAATATCAGATACGCGAGCATTTACAGAAATAATATTTGAAATTATGTTGCTACTGGCGCCTCTGAACATTAAAAAAGAATGACGACAGCCATAAGCGCGGCAGTTTATAATTGTATTGTGATTGGCTCTATAGATAGAAAATCCGTATCCTTCAGCAGGGTCGACATGTTTAGGCGCATTAACCGTACAATTTTCTACTGTGCAGTTAATAGAGCGGTCAATTCTAAACCCGTGCCCTTTGCTGGTGAATTCTCCCTTGTTTTCGACCTGACAATCTCTTATATAACAATCTTTTGCATAAGCGATTGTAAAAGCGTTTGTGGTGAATGAATCCGGCTCTTCGCTGTAATTGATCCTTGCATTTTTGATACTGGCATTTTCAACCGGGTTTAATTTGGTTATATAAGCGTCATAACCGGTTTCATAGTCATGAGAAAGAGCATTTTCAAGGTATAAAACAGATCCGACTATATTTATAATTTTATTAACTTCGTGTCTATAAGTATTTTGAGAAGTACCTGCAAGATCAGCGGGGACTTTATTGTCGCCGAAGAAGATATAATCACCGACAGCAAAACTATCTGAGTTATCAACGGTTATAGAAGTATCAGCCCTGTTTGCATCAGCTGACAGCTTGCTAAAAGACAGAAAAGTAATATAAGTTCTATCCACGGTGTTGAAATTTTCTTCGTAATCACCAGGCAGGTATTCGGCTTTAAAATTGTATTCCAGATCTTCTTCAATGGTAACAGTATTATTGCCGGTGTTTACACTCGCAACAGTGGCTTCCTGGTATTCTATAGCCTGCATATTTCCGTCTGATTTGCCTCTTATTATTATGCGATCACCGATTGAATAGTTGCTTGCAAGAGAATAAGGCTCCTCCCCGCAATAAATAGTTTTAGAGCCGGCTGTTAAATCAGAGCGTAATCTTGGCAAATCTTCAGAAGGAGATTCATAAAACCCGCCATAAATTCTTAATTGTCCGTGTTTACCCAGAAATACGGGACATTTAAACGTTAGATGAACATTTGATTTGACATTTAAGGCAGAATTAATGTAAACGCCGGTTTCTTTTGCGTCTACGCTTAAAGTTCCACCTGTTTCGTCGCTCAAATTGTCTATGAGAGTTTGCAGAACCCTTGTCTGATCCTTTTCAATTTCTCCTTGCAGTGTTATTTCATTGACTGCAGTGTCAAAAGAATTGTTTTTATCTATTATATCGAAAGAAGGCGCAACACTTCCCAGGGTATCGCCGTATAAATTAACGTTATATTCCTTACATGTAACTTCTATTTGTCCGTCTTGGGCTTCACTCATGGAAATTATGCGAAATAATTTATCTGTATATCCCATAACAGATGAAGTAACAGAAATTACATCGCCAGCAGTTCTGTCTAAACCTTCTTTTGTAGTTGTAAATGACATAAATTTGTTTGTGGTCGCGGCTTCGTTTAAATAAAACCAGGCAAGTCTTGAGGCTTGCTTGAAATTAGTTATCCCGAAAGCTTCCACTGTTTTAACAATAGGTTGTTCATTATTGTAATCAGAAGATTCTGCAACTGCATAAACCCGCGCATATTCATTTTCCGGGTCAACAAACTGAACTTTAACAATGTCATATTTGTTTTCTCTTGGAGTAGTCCAGAATTTTTCACTGCCTGCGATGATATTAGAGCTGTCAAAACATTGAGAGCTGCTTTCTGCCTCATCAATTTTAAGATAAATTTTCCCGTTTTGATAAACCAGATAACCTCTACAAACTAATAACATGGCATTGAGCCAGTCAAGTCTTGATTTTTTAGTATCTAAAACCAGATTCAATTCAAATCTTGGTTGATCTTCAATTAATGCATCGCAGTAAGAAGCAGCATTTATAAAGCTTAACAGGTCAATTTCTTCAAATGACAAGCCTATTCCATTGTAAGCAGTGAGAAAATCAAGGATACACCACGCAGGATTATTGCTGTAAGTTACAGAATAAGTATTAACATCAGAATAAACCCTAATTTTCTTGCCTTCGACAATACAGGTAACATTAAAACCCGAGTTAGAAAGCTTTTTAGAAGCTTGTGCAGTAATAGCGAGATAAGCATCATATTTTAGACCTCCGACAACAGCTGCTTTATTTTCCTGACTTGATCCGGGAATTCTTGAATCTATAAGTTGGCTGCCAGTCCCCAGATAAACGTTATAAGAGCAGCCGGAAAGATTATCAATAAGGTTATCATTGAGTTTAATATTAGAAACAGAGTTAATTTCCCCGTCACAGAGGGAAATAATTTGTTTAACAGTAGAAGTGTTTTCGCCGGTTTGCCAGATTTTATTTCCGGCTAATTTCACTCTCCCATAAACAATTGACCTTGATAAAAGGTTAGAAACCTGTGTTTTCAATGGTCCGAAGGTGTAGGTGGGGCTGCTGTAGTTTGTTCCCAGGGAGCTTGTTTGCCTGTTTGTTAAAGAATCTATTGCGGTATATATGAATGCAGCAGCTTTAACTACGGCAGCAACTCCGGATAAAGAAAAAACTGAAGCAGCAGCTCCTGCCACTGCGCTTCCCACCATTGCAACTGTGCTGACTACTAGTGATGCCATTTAAAAGTACCTCTTAAAAATTTTTTATATGCTGATAAATTCGTTAGCCTTAACTTATGTTTGTTACAGCAATGAAAAAACTTGTTATTGCCTGCATATATGCCAAAATGAAACCCGTTAAAAAATTTAAAAATTAACAAATTTCCCTTTTGGACATCAGTAATTGAAATTTCTGTAAAATGTTTGTTTACAAGTGTTTTGATATATTCTTCATCCTGAATTAGCTTATACTTGGGGATTTTAGGGTAAAGTAAGTATATGGGATAAAGGCAGTCAAGTTTTTCGTCAATACTGCCCAATTTTTGAAACAAAATATTTAAATTCATTTTTATACTCGATAATATTTTTTATGTAAGTTTTTTTGTTGTTGCGAGCGACGCGGCAATCTTTCCAGTTAACTTTATAAGCTTTTAATAAACCTTGTCACCCTGAACTTGTTTCAGGGTCTCATTAATTAATGTTTTAAGCTTTTTAAATACGTATTAAGTGATTCTTCATTTCTTTTCTTTTTGTTGCGAGCAAAAAGAAAAGAAACGAAGCAAAGA
>CAYZIV010000176.1:0-4115 GCA_964478475.1 uncultured Gammaproteobacteria bacterium
CCGTGAAGATTATTAAATGACAGGATCTGATTTTGAGAATTCAGTACAATTTCGAAAATTTTTTCTAAATGTTCGGTAAATTGGTTTTTATCCTCTACCCCGTTTTCTACAACAATAGGATTCCCGACTTCTACAAAAACTTCAGGCTTCTCATTTTCGGCAAAAATATACCTGTAAGCAATCGGTATTAAATTTATGCCTTTTAATTTACTGCTTATATGGGCTATTCCCCTTTCAAACTTTATCGGACTTGAATCCTGCGGAAATAATCTGCCCTGAGGAAAAATCCAAACCGCATTTTTAGGATCTTTCAAAAGCTCTATGCTGCAATTAATTGCCTTTAATCCTCCGGAAAATGATTTTTTTTCAACCGAAAAAGCGCCTACCAAAGATAATGCCGGAAATCTGTATAACTCCTCTATCATCATATAAAGATTACAATTATATAACTCTCTGCAAACAACAATTCCTAAAAGACCATCCCACCAAGCCCCATGAAATCCATATAAAATCGTTGCGTATTTCGGGTTCTTTAAATAATAATTATATTTGTTTTTTACGCGCACAGAGCAAAACTTCTTCTCTACCATAGATTTGAGAATATGATCAGTAACCTTCACCAATGTCTCATTCTTCCTGGCCGGCTTTATTAAATTATCGACAACATCTCGAGAAACACGACTTTTTCTGTTCGAGCGAATTATTTTATCTGCACTCATAAATACTCAAATTTTTTTATTACCATCCCCCACACTGGTAAAAACATTATCAAGCTATTTTATTTGAATTAAAATTGCACAATTGTGTAAACAAAAGTCTAAAAAATTAAATTATCACTTCGATAAAATTATTTTCTCTCACCTGAAAATAGCTTCATCTTAATTTTATCAACTAACTGAACAGCTGATTCCACTTTCAACTGAACCGCCATAAAGAAATATAAAATTGACCCTAATGAACAACTTATAACAACATTAAGCGCTAAATAAAATTTGCTGTCTCCTAAATTTTCCGATAAATACATCTTTGAAAAAATAATGAAACCAGTCATCACAATAGTTATAAATACTATTTTTTTAATGTCAGGCAAAATTTTCCTGAATTCCAAATTTATTTTCTTTCTTATTAAAAAAGCCAGCAAAAGACCGTTTAACAATGAAATTATTACTGTAGAAAGACATATTCCGCCTATTCCCATAGGTTCTACTAAAATATAATTAAAGAAAACCTTTGCAACTATGGTAGCAAGCGCCACCAAAAACGGGGTTTGTGTGTCCTCAAAGGCGTAAAACACTCTCGTAAGAGTATCTCTGGCAACGTAAAATACTATGGCAAAAGACAGGAAAAACAAAGCTTCTGTTACCATAAGAGTGTCCCTTGGGCCGAACTGCCCACGCTCCAGCAAAATTTTAATAACGTCATAAGAAAAAACAGCTAAAAACACAAACACCGGAAAAGCAATAAACCAGAGCGTTTTTATACCCCTGTGAAAATAATCTCTTAGATCATCCCAGTTTTGTTCTCCAACAAGACGAGAAAAAGCAGGGAAAATCGAAATCATCATCGCTGTAATTAATACCCCGACCGGGAACTGGAAAATTCTATTAGCATAACTTATTGCTGACCAACTTCCTTCTGTTAATTGAGAGGCAAAAAACATATCTACATAAACATTTATCTGCCCTATAGAACACCCAAGCACCGCAGGAAACAGGATTTCCCCTATTTTTCTTATATGTTTATCATTAAAATCAAAATCTAATTTATAGCGAAAACCTGCGTTAAAATACGCCGGCAACTGAATAACAAGCTGAAGAGCTGCTCCTATTAGGGTAGCCCAGGCAAGCACAAGCCCGCCATATTGTCCACCCGCAAGTAAAACTGCTACAATAACTACAATACTTGTTATTATTGGGCTTACTGCGGTTAATAAAAATTTTTCATAAACATTGGAAATTCCAAAAAGAATCCCGACGATTCCGCCTATAAATACCACAGGTGACATAACTTTCAATTGCTCGGAAATCATCTGATGCAGTTCAGGACTGCCGCCTGCCGCAATCATTTGTGCAATCAAATCAGTATTAAAAAATATCAAAACAGTTAAAGCTAAAAAACCCATACCGGTTATGTTAAGAAAAGAATTTAACGCTTTTTCCAACTCTTCTGCAGGCGCTGATGCTTTAACATATTTTGAAAAAACAGACACAGTAACGGTATGGAACGGTCCGCCAAGCCCGCCGAGTATAATCAAGGTAATTGCAGGGATCTGATAAGCATAAAAATAAGCGTCGCTTGTGAGTGTTGCCCCGTAAGTCCCCGCTATAACAACATCTCGGATAAACCCTATCACTTTACTCAAAACTGTTATTAAGCCAATCAGACCGGCTACTTTAAATATATTTCCCAGATTCATTATAAAAATTTTTCCCGAATAAATTTATTATGCTGTTTAAAAAATTATAAAACACTATTTGAGCTGAGTCGCTAATTAATTTTTTGAACTCAAATTTTTCTAAACTCATCAGACCTGTCTTGCCCTAAAAGCCCGATCGCATCAGCTCTACATTGTTTACAATGATACATCTGAGTTAAATGAAGTGCGCATTTTTTGCGGATTTCAGTTATTTCTTTACTGCTCATAGCTGATATATTCGCAAATTTCGTGTTTTTAACAGGGATAAGCGGCATTATATTTGACTTAAACGCACCGAGTTCTTTTGATTTTTTAACAACTTCTTCAATATGAGAATCGTTAATCCCTTTAATTACAACGGTATTAACCTTGCAAATCATTCCGTTTTTTGCGGCATATGCAAGCCCTTCCTGCTGGTTTTTCAACAAAACTTCAGGATCAACGCCGGAATAAATAAGCCCTGCTATTTCAGGTTCTACTGCATTTATTGTTACTGTTAAATGAGTTATCCCAATATTTATAATTTGTTCGACAAATTCAGGCAACCTAAGCCCGTTAGTGGAAAGACAAAATATCATATCAGGGTATTGTTGCTTAATTAACTCAACTGTTTCCCTGACTTCAGAAAAATTTTCCAGCGCATCACCAGGACCTGCAAACCCAACCACAGAAAGATTTTTAATTTTATTTTTTACTAAAATGAACTTTTCAAAAGCCTCTTGTGGAGATAAAATCTCGCTTGTAACTCCGGGTCTGCTTTCATTGACACAATCAAACTTTCTATCGCAATAATTACATTGAATATTGCATTTTGGCGCGACAGGGAGATGCATTCTCGCATATTTCAAATGCGCGGGAGCATCAAAGCACGGATGAGTTAGAGTTTTTCCTGTATATTTGTTTATATGATTCACCATAGATTAACTTTCTTCAGTTTTCAAATACGCGACTTGTTGTGTCATTGCTCCAAAGACAAAATTATAATTTTTAACGTCAGTAAAACCGGCTTTTTTTAACCTATTCACAAGATTTTCCGATGAAGGGAACTCTTCTGCTGAGCCTGATAAATATTTATAAGCTGAGCAGTTTCCGCCAAAAATTTTTCCAATTAACGGCATTATATTAAAGAAATAGAACCAAAAAATAATTCCCGACAATCCTTTTGGCTTGCCTGTATCTAGATTAACCACACAACCATTGCCTTTTACTACTCTTTTCATTTCTGCAATCGCTTCATTAATGCTTTTTAGGTTTCTTAGCCCAAAACTTATAAATACTGCATCAAAAATTCCGTCTTCAAAAGGCAAATTCATGGCATCTGCTTGAATAAAACTTATATTATTATGTTTTTCCGCTTTTTTACGGGCTATATTCAACATATTTTCTGAAAAATCCACAGCCGTAATCTCAATCTCATTATCAAACATTTCTGATATTAAAATCGCAATATCCCCTGTTCCTGTACAAAGATCAAGGACTTTCATACCTTTTTCCAGAGAAACATTTTTCACAGCCTGCTTTTTAATTGGTTTATGCCTGCCAAAACTTATAAGGGTATTTAGTAAATCGTATTTATTCGCTATAGAATTAAATATATTGAGAACTTCCGCCGGTTTTTTCATTAGTTTTTCTACTTTTTCAAAATCTTCAGGGGTGTCAATGTCAAGAATAGCCGGTGTTTCGAAAATTTCGACATCAT
>CAYZIV010000177.1:0-4090 GCA_964478475.1 uncultured Gammaproteobacteria bacterium
GAAAATCCCCTGCTAGCGAAATTGAAACAAAATTTCTTATGGAAATAATTGAACAGCATAAACCTGCAGGGGTATTAGCAATTCACAGCCCTTATAAAGTCATAAATTATGACGGTCCTGCCAAAGTTATCGCTGAAAACCTATCGAAGCTTAACGGCTATCCTGTTCAAGCGGATATCGGATATCCTACGCCCGGATCTTTCGGAACTTATGCCGGAAAAGAGAAAAATATTCCCGTAATTACTTTAGAACTTCCCAGAAATATCGATTTGCAAAAACTTTGGGCTGAAAATCAAAAAGCTCTGCATTATTTCGTTGGTTTAAATTTGTAATTCATCTATATTGGATAATAAATCAGTTTCCTCTGCTTCTTCATTGATTAGCGGCAATTTAATTCCAAAAAGACTTCCTTCTCCCAGGCAGCTTTCCGCAAAAACCTTACCGCCATGATGTTTTTCAATAGTTATTTTTACAAGATGCAGGCCAAGTCCGGTTCCTTTAACTGCATGGACTTTGTTCTCCACTCTGTAAAATCTTTCAAAAATTTTTTCAAGGTGTTCTTTAGGTATTCCTACCCCGTTATCTTCTATTGATATTTGCAAATACTCCCCGGTGCGGTCAATTTCTGCTCTTATTTTTACCCTTCCATTGTTGTGAGAATATTTTATAGAATTGGAAATAAGGTTTTTAATTGCCCTTTCTATACTTTCCGGATTAATTAAAACCTTAGGCAGCTCCGGTTCTGTCATAATAGAAAAAGTGATATTTCTTTCTTCTGCTATAACTTTCATTGAACTTACTGATTGCTCTATGATAGGCTGTATTTCAGATAAAGTCTTTTCCAATTTGATATTTGGTGACTCGAGTCTGGAAAAATCCAGAATATCATTTACCATTTTGTTTAATCTGCCTGATTCTTTATCCAGTACCGAAATAAATTCTCTTTTTGTTTCTTTGTCAAATTCTTCTTCGTAGTTATATAGAGTGTCTATATAACTTCTTATCACTGTTACCGGCGTTCTTAGTTCGTGACTTACATTAGAAATAAAAGAATTTTTCATTCTGTCAATTTCTGCTTCTTTCGTTATGTCGTGTAAAACTATTACATAGCCCAGATACTCATTATACATTGTGAAAAGCGGAGAAATTATCGTTTTAAATATCTTTTGATCAATTTTTATCTGACAATCCAGGTTCCTGGACTCTACTTCTTCATATGGCGTGTCTTTGAATTCTCTTACCTTTGATTTAAAACATAACTCACCGTTTACATCATAATAATCGGTTATTTTGCTCGATATGAGCTCTTTTGCCTTTGCATCAAGCATGCCTAAAGCCGCATTATTCGCAAGAACTATAACATCAGCTTTATCGCATACAATAACACCGTTTGCAATGCTCATTAATACAGCTTCGAGCTTGTTTCTCTCATATGTAAGTTGGTCTATGTTTTTTTCTTCATACTGTCTTAGTTTGACAGACATATTATTAAAAGATTCAAATAATTGTTTAATGTCTCCCCATAAGTCTTTTGACTTGATTTTATAACCAAATTCGCCTGAGGAAATCCGTTTTACCCCATCACATAAAAGCTTGATCTGTTTGGTTATGAGCATTGTGTTTATAAATACAGCAAGAATTGACAAAAACCACGCAATGGAAAATACTACCAGCATTAAGTTTCTGGTGGCTTTACCTACAACATTCATTGTATGTCCCGTCAACCCCAATTGTAAGGAGCCTATAATTTCTTTGTTTCCATCTTCTTCAATTATTAATGGATGACTAACTTTGATTTCTCTGCTGTAATCATCTGTGAAAGATGAAGCCTTATCGGTGTTTGAGTAAAGTATCTCCCCTTTTTGGTTCGCATATACAATCGAAGCGATATCATCGCTGTTTTTCATTAAATTGTCTGAATATTGCTCCAGTTTAAGGCGACTCTCCTTGTCATCATGGTTGTTTACAAGATCAACTGCTTCTATTGCAAATGTCTTCGCCAGCATATTCCCAAAATTGCGATAACTTTCCAAAATAGTTTGCTGGGTATTGTTGATTACAAACCACGCCGTGACTATTATTAAAGCTGAGCTTATAACTGAACCGAATATGATAATTTTATTTTGAGAATTTAAACTCAAAAAATCATTATCTTTACTCTGTTTATCAATATAATCCATTAGGTTGCTCATTTTATTCTTTCCTTGTTATACGTAATTATTCGGTGTATAAGCTTACTGCAGGTTTTGTAATATTGAGTTGCTTACCGTCTTTAGAGTTGCAAAAATTCCTCTTCCTTCAGTTGCCACAGCTTCAAAACTAGGATACCCGCATTGATTTAAGTCTTTTTCCAATTCTTCTATGCTTAAAATATTGGGGAGGTCTCTTTTATTATATTGTAAAACGATTGGAACAGTTTCGGGAGTTAATTTGTATTCTCTGAAATTTTCCATCATGTTTTTATAACTCCTGATGTTTTCTTCCCTTTTGTCTACCGCTGAATCTGCCACAAAAATAATCCCGTCAACTCCATTTAAAATTATCTTTCTTGCAGCATTATACTCCATTTGCCCGGGAGTTGTATAAAGTCCGAAAGTTGTGTCAAAATCCTTTACTTTTCCGAGGTTTATAGATAAAAAATCAAAAAACAACGTTCTTTTATTTAACCCCTCCAGGCATGTCATATCAGACCTTATTGTAGAATCAAGCGTATTGTGAATATATGTAAGGTTGCTAGTCTTTCCGCTCTCTCCCGTCCCATAATACACAATTTTACAAGTTAATTTTCGCTCGGTATAATTTACAAGAACCACTATTAAAAAACTCTTTTTATTAATTTTTAATATTTAATATTAATTATCCATAAAATCCATCCTTTGTACAAGGGATAGCAGATGTCTATTTGAATTGACCGGGAATTAATTTTTATTAAGCTATCAATGGATTTTTAACTTTTTGTAACATATTTTTTGAAAAATTTATGCATATTTATTTAATTCAAGTCGCAAATTAAATGAAAAGCAATGATAAACTAATGAAATTTCTCAAAATCTATATGGAATTGTTAAAGGCTTCGCCTTTAACCACCTCTTAAGGGTGGCTGTGGGCGGGGATTTTGAGAAATGTCATTAAAAATTAATTCGCGACTTGAGTTATTTATGTTCTATATTCACCGTTGATTTTTACATATTCATAGCTCAGATCACATCCCCAGGCTGTTGCTTCTTCATTGCCTTCGTTGAGTTTTAAGGAAATTTGTATCTCCCTTTCTTTAAGAATTTTTAATGCCTGTTTTTCGTCAAAAACAATCGGTTCCCCTTTAACTAAAGGAATTATTGTCCCTGTAGGACTGGAGAATATAACTTCAGCATTGGAATGGTCAAAATTTGCTCCGGAATACCCCGCTGCGCATATGATTCTTCCCCAGTTTGCATCTGCCCCAAACATTGCTGTTTTAACTAGGTTTGAATTTGTGATTGATTTTGCAATTTTCCTGGCGTCTTCTTTTGTTTTTGTCCCTGAAACTTTGACTTCTAAAAATTTAGTTACACCTTCTCCGTCCATTATTATTTGTTTTGCCAGGTGTAAGTTTACATAATGAAGTGCTTGTTTGAATTTTTCGTAATCTCTATTTTCGGTGTTTATAAAAGCATTTCCCGCTTGGCCGTTAGCAAGAAGGATTGCCATGTCATTTGTGCTGGTGTCGCCGTCTACAGAAATCATATTATAAGTATCATCAACGCTTTCTTTTAATGCTTTTTGCATGAGATCTCTGTCTATAGCTGCATCTGTTGTTATAAAAGCAAACATTGTCGCCATCTTGGGATGAATCATTCCTGACCCTTTGGCGATACCTCCGAAAGTTACTGTTTTTTCGCCTATCTCCGTTTCTATAGCTATTTCTTTTGCGAATTTGTCCGTGGTCATTATGCCTTCTGCTGCTGAGTGAGCCGATTCTGCAGTTTTATCCAGTTTTGGAAAAGTGTTTTTTATTCCGGGCAAAATAATATCCATGGAAAGTTGAACGCCTATAACCCCCGTTGAAGCCACAAGAACCTCATTTTTGTCAGTGTTTAAACATTCAGCATAG
>CAYZIV010000178.1:0-4084 GCA_964478475.1 uncultured Gammaproteobacteria bacterium
TTTCTCTTGCCTTAACGCTTTTGAGGATTCGTTGTTTTCTTTTTTCTATAGCAGCAAGGTCTGCCAGAGCTAATTCAAGGTTTATTGTTTCTATATCACTTATAGGATCTGGTTTTCCTGATACATGAACTACGTTTTCATCTTCAAAACAACGCACAATATGAATTATAGCGTCAACTTCCCTGATATTAGCCAGAAACCTGTTACCAAGTCCCTCTCCTTTGCTTGCCCCTTTGACAAGTCCTGCTATATCACAGAACTCTATAGCTGTAGGCGTGATTTTTTTCGGATTTAAAAGCCCTGAAATTATATCCAGCCTCTCATCAGGAATTATTACAACCCCTATATTCGGATCAATTGTACAAAACGGATAATTAGCGGCTTCTGCTTTTACAGAAGCAGTCAATGCGTTAAACAGCGTTGATTTCCCTACATTTGGGAGTCCTACGATTCCAGCCCTGAGCATTTTTGTCTACCTTTTTTATGATCGTTTGCATCATAATTATACGCCGAAATCATTTCTTTGAGGTAAAAAGTTTCTTCCATTATTCGGGATAGTTCGCTCAAAAGTCCGAGAACCCCGCGTATTCCCATATTCGGATATGGAATAAAATTATACTGGTTAAAGAAATTGTACCCACATAATGATAAATGAGGGATTTTATGCCCGAGGCTCAACGGTTTATCGTGAATTGAGCCTATCGAAAAATCAACTTCCGCTTCTTTTAACTGATTTGCATATTCAAAATATGTCGGATTTATTAAAACTTTAAATTCTGCCTGCCCCTTGATTTTTTCAAGAAGCTCAAGCGCTTGTTCAACTGCCCTGTCGGTTTCTGAGGTAAGACCGATGACTTTGGGGATAATTCCGAAATCCCACAAAAGGCACCTTGCTAAAGACGCTCCGAATCCTGCATTTGCAAGAATTCCGCATTTCTTTTGATACATCAGCGTTGACATCCAGCTGAAATTATAATTGAACCTTAACTGTTTCTTGACAAATTTCTGGTCAGCCTCGAGTATTTCTTTTGCTTTTTCTTCACTTCCAAGATCTTTTGCAATACTTAACAGCCATTCTTCAGTATTCGCAGCTCCTAGAGGCAGTGGAAGGTTTTTATTGTATGTTTCAACACCAAATTCCATGCTTTTTTGTTCAAAAGATTCAAACTTTTCCGGCGATAAACTTAGGTTATATCCGGCATGCGAGAAGTTTTCTATATTTTTAATATTTAAATTGCGGGCAAGATTGAGATTAACGTCAATTCTTGCGGCTTCCAGCAACCGTATAATCTCATCGACATCATTTGTCCAGTTTTTTGAGCCCATTAAATAAGGAGCTATAAGATTAACAGAGTTTTTTACTTGTAAATCGCTCTTATTTACAGAAAACTTATGCAGCAATTCCGTTAAAATAATATCTGTTCCTTTAGTAACACCGCCAAGAAAACCCGGGGTGTCAAGCGCTATAATTTCAATACCTGTTTCATCACTTACAACCCTTGCTGCTGAGTAAATATCATCACCTACAATCGACGTTGCGTCGCTGGTAAGGATAAAAACAATATCCGGAGGTCTGTTTATAGATAAAGATTGGTTTATAGACTCTCTAAGGGTCTTAAACAGTTTCTCATTTCCGCCTTGTATGCAGTCTGATTCATTAAGCCCTGTAGGAATTATAGGGACATAAGCTCCGCCTGGTATCTGGTCTGAGCGAAAGTGAACCGCTTCTATATTACATCCGGCTATACCATGAAAGATTATAAGTGCATTCCTGATACCTGAAGCCGTCAGTGTAGCGCCGATAAAACTTCCCGGTTCTATAAGATCCTTGTATAATGTCTGATTTTTAATTACTTCCATAACTGAAACCGTCTTCTTTCAAGCGGTCTATAACTTCACAGAGTGACTCTTTAGGCAGGCTCATAGAAAGCCTGAAGAACCCTTCACCGCATTTTCCGAATGCTGTTCCCGGGACAATTACCACACCTGATTTTTCCAAAACCTGATTACAAAATTCTACAGAAGAATTAAATCTTGGAGGAATCGGAAGCCATAAATAAAATGTAGCTTTAGGTATAATCAGATTGTCAATATCCCAACCCAGTTCCCTAAAGCCATTTACAAGTGTTTTTTGCTTAATTTCCAGCTTTTTGTTGCATTCACTGATATAATTATCGCCTTCTTCAGAAGTTAAAACTGCTGCAGCTGCTTTTTGAATGCCTTTAAAAATACCTGTATCAACTGTAGACTTCATTTTTCCTAAAACACCTACAATGTCTTTATTTCCACATACCCAGCCAGCTCTCCAGCCTGTCATACTATATGGTTTACTTAAGCTGTGAAACTCAACAGCGATATCTTTTGCGCCTTCAAACTCAAGTATGCTGGCAGGGGCTTCCTGTCCGGCAAAATACATATCCGCATAAGCCGCGTCACTAATTAGTAAAATGTTTCGCTGCCTGCAAAAATTAACAACTTTTTGAAGATAATCTCTTGTAGCCGTTGCTCCTAGGGGATTGTTCGGATAATTTACAACAAAAGCCCTGGCTTTTTCAGGAGATAATCCTTCTTTTTCCAGATTTTCCATTACCTTTTCAGGGTCCGGCATAAAATTATTCTCATAAGTAAGCGGTATTGGGTAAGATTTTGCCCCTATAACTTTTATTTGTTCGTTATAAGAAGCATATCCCGGATCGGGAATCATTATTATATCTTGTTCTTTAGGATCAAGAGAAGGGTTAACAACACATCTGAACATATTTGCAAGCCCTTCTTTAGAGCCTATTAAAGAAAAAATTTCCGTTTTTGCATCCAACTCAACGCCAAACCGCTTTTTCATCCGCTGAGCAATCGCATCAAGAAAAAAAGCTTCCCCCCGTGGCATAGAATATGTGCTGATTCCGGGTTCACTCAGGCTGTTTTTTAATGTTTCAAAAACAATATTTGGCGGCGGCTGAATCGGCGCTCCGATGCTAAGATTAATCGGTGTCCTGTTTTTTGCTTTTAATTCAGGTGTTAGCTCCGCTGTTCGCTGAGCTATTCTCACCATGATATATGTTTCCAGCGTTTTTACATAATCAGAAAATAAACTTTTAACATCCGGATTTGATTGCATTCTTCATCCCTTTTATCTATTTGTCATTGCTTTTTATCTTACTATCAGTATTTCTTAAATACAATCTTAAATTTAATTACAGTAAGGAATAATTAAAAATGCATATTGTTTTATATTTGTGGCGTAATCATATTGCCTGAATTTTTTACTTAATAAATTATGTCGGTTAACATAACTTAATTATTATATATAAAACAGTCAATTTTTTATATAAAAAATACTTATTAAATATATAGAAGATTTACACAAACACTAAGATAAAATAGAGAGAACTTTTAGAGTACGCAACAGACGTATCGGGAGATTGAGAGAGTTTCTGCTTTATAAAGCAGAAACTGGAGGAAATAAAAAGAGACTGAATAAAAATTCAGTCTCTTTTTTATGGATTATTATCTTCTATAAGACAGGGAAAATCGGCGCAAATACAAGCGAGACAATCGCCATTAACTTAAGAAGAATGTTTAACGAAGGACCGGAAGTGTCTTTACAAGGATCACCAACTGTATCACCGGTAACAGCCGCTGCATGAGCCGGGCTTCCTTTTCCGCCGTGTTCTCCGGCTTCAATATATTTTTTAGCGTTATCCCAGGCACCGCCGCTATTTGCTAACATAATTGCAAGACAAACACCTGATGCAATAGATCCAAAGATCATTCCACCAAGAGCTTCCGCACCTACTAGAAGTCCCATTCCAAGCGGAGCGACAACTGCTAAAAAGCCCGGCAGTATCATTTGTTTAAGAGCTGATTTTGTGCTTATGTCAACGCATTTTGCGTAATCAGGCTTGGCTTCACCTTCCATAATTCCACAAATTTCTCTAAATTGTCTTCTAACTTCTTCAACCATTTCACTTGCAGCTTTTCCAACCGCATCCATAGTTAACGCACAGAATACAAAAGGAAGTGAAGCTCCAAATAATAAACCTACAGCAACTCTTGGGTTCAAAAGATCTATTTGATCTATTCCCAC
>CAYZIV010000179.1:0-4054 GCA_964478475.1 uncultured Gammaproteobacteria bacterium
GAAAATTTAAAAGATAAACTCAATAAATTTATGAACTCTTCATTGGCTTCTGATTACTTACAGAGTAATGTCTACACGTTAAGGAATGATAGATATGTAGTGCCTGTTAAAGTTGAGCACAAATCGCATGTCCCCGGCATTGTGCATGATATGTCTTCCAGCGGCGCAACAGTTTTTGTTGAACCGAAAAATTTTGTTGATTTAAATAACAGATTAAAAGAAACCGAATTAAAGATCGAAGCGGAAATTAATAGAATTATTGTTAATTTATCCTCACAGGTTAGAGAAAATGCTGATAATTTTATTTTAAACCTTGATGTACTCACAGAAATAGATTTTATTTTTGCAAAAGCAAAATATAGTATATCTATAAGGGCAGTTGAGCCGGAAATAAATAATGAAAAATCCATTTCAGTTAAAAATGCCCGGCACCCGCTTTTAATGAGAGTGATTGATAATGTTGTGCCCAATGATATAGAAATAGGTAAAGATTTTTCGATAATGGTAATTACCGGTCCTAATACCGGTGGAAAAACAGTTGTATTAAAAACAACAGGGCTGTGCGTTCTCATGGCAAAAGCCGGTATGCATATACCGGCGGATGAAGCTGATATTTATCCGTTTTCAAAGATTTTCGCTGATATTGGAGATGAACAGAGCATTATTCAGAGTTTGTCTACTTTTTCAGGTCATATAAAAAATATTATTGAAATTCTTGAAAATACTGATGAAAATACACTTGTTCTTTTGGATGAAATAGGCGCCGGAACAGATCCAATGGAAGGAACAGCTCTTGCAGAGGCTATTATGCAGGATATAAGAAAAAAAGAAGCTAAAGCTTTTGTTACAACTCATTTTAGTGAACTTAAATCTCTTGCGTATACACAGGATGGTTTTTATAATGCCAGCGTGGAATTCGACACAGAAACACTTTCACCAACTTATAGATTATTAATGGGCATTCCGGGCAAGAGTAATGCTATATCAATAGCAGCAAACCTTGGGATTAATAAGGAAATTATAGAGGAAGCGAAGCATAATTATCTTCATAAAAAAGACCCTACCGGAAAAATACTTGAAGGACTTCAGGACACACAACAAAAGCTCTCTAAAGATTCAAAAGAAATTGAGCAGAAAAAACAATCGATTGAAGAGCTTGAAGAAGCTTATAATAAGGAATTAGAAAAATTAAAATCAGAAAAGAAAAAGATCATAAATGTTTACAGGAAAAAATTTGATACGGTATATTTTCAAGCTAAAGAAGAAATAAGTGAGATTCTTGATGAAACAAGGAAAAACAGGGGAGAAAGAGCAGCAAGAACTTCTATGTCAAAACTAAGTGAAGCAATTTCTAAAACAAGAGAACTGGATTATGAAGAAAGTGAAAAACTGCAATCAGATGGCTATAGCCCTATAAATTGGGAAAAAATTAAACCCGGAGATAAAGTGTTTATAAAAAGCCTTGGCAAAGAGGGTATATTAACGGCATTGCCTGATAAAAACGATAATGCCCGGGTAGAAATTGGGATTTTTAAAACAAAAGTTAAAAAACACGATATTGTTAAACCTCAAAAAAGTAAAATTGAAAAAAAAGATTACGCTGTTAAAAAAGGTTTCAGGTTTGTATCGACAGATATAGGCAATACGCTGGATTTAAGAGGACAAACAGCTGAAGATGCCCTGTTAAAAATTGATAATTACCTTGATCAGGCAAGCCTTGCAAATTTCAGCACAGTTTATATAATTCACGGACATGGCACGGGGGTGTTGAAAAAAGCAGTGCGTAATCATTTAAAAAAATCTCCTTATGTAGATAAATTTAAAGCAGCTGAACAGGGTGAAGGAGGAGATGGGGTCACAGTTGTCAGTTTAGTTTAGACGCTTGCCATTCCGACAGCTTTTGCGTTTATATTGGAAGCAACTTCATTGTAAGACATAATTGCTATTTGAGGGAATGTTCTTTCCAACAGACGTCTTAAAGCCAGTCTTAAATGAGCGCTGCATAATATTACCGGTTGATTTCCGGTTGTTTTTATAGCATTTTCAATTTCTTTATTAAGATTATTAATAAGCTCCCTGGTGAAATTCGGATCCAAAGATAAGTTTTGTCCATCCGGGCTTATGCCTGCTGATATTACATTTTCAGCTTCGGGAGATATTGTTACAGCTAACAGCTCTCCGTTCTCGCTCAAGTTTTGTTTACATATGCTCCGGGCTAGAGCAATTCTGCATTGTTCCGTTAAATAATCAGGATTTCTGTTTATTCTGCTGTAAGTGCTTATTGTCTCTAAAATTGTTTGAAGATCCCGAATGGAAACTCTTTCTTTGAGTAAATTTTCTAATACCATATGAATTTCTGAATAAGTAATGGAATTATCTTTAAAAATATCTTCTACGAAGGATTCTGAGGTTTTTTTAAGGTTTTCAATTAAAGTCTGCACATCAGGTCGGGTTAAAATTTCTCCCGCATTTTTCTTTATAGTTTCTGTTAAATGAGTTGATATGACAGCAGAGGGGCTAACAACTGTATATCCTGAGGCTTCTGCATATTCTTTATCCTTTTCTTCTATCCAGAGTGCCGGAAGATTAAAAGCAGGCTCAATAGCTTTTATGCCTTTTAAGTTAGGATCATCCTGACCAGCTCCTGCATTCATAGCAAGAGATCTTTCTGCATAAACCTCCCCTGTTTCAATAGGAACGCCTCTTAATTTAATTTGGTAAGAATTAGGACCCAGTTGAAGATTATCCCTTACTCTTATCGAAGGCAGGATTATCCCAAGATCCATTGCTGTTTGACGTCTTATTTGGGCAATTCGATCCAGCAAATCTCCTCCCTGGTCAACGTCAAGAAGAGGAACAAGTCTGTAACCTATTTCAATTTCTATAGGCTCAATATTTAACAACTCCATAACACTTTCTTTTGAGGCTTTTCTTTTCGTTTTTTTAGCTTTTAATGCTTCATTTTCGGTGTTTTTTATTTCTTCATCTTCTTTTTTCTTTTTTTCACTGTATTTCATAAAGCAAACATAACCAACAATAGCGCCTATTGTAAAGAAAGGCATTGTTGGAAGTCCGGGAACAATACCAAGAGTTATTAGAAGTCCGGCTACAACAGATAAAACTTTAGGATCGCTGAACATTTCGTTTTCAATATCTTTACTGAGATTTTTGTCCTGACCGCCCGCTCTAGTAACAATAAGACCGGTAGATGTCGAAATAATAAGAGCCGGCAATTGTGATACAAGCCCATCTCCAACTGTAAGTATTGTGTATGTTTCAGCAGCCTGGGCAAATCCCATATTAAGCTGAACTATACCTATAATTAATCCGCCCATAATGTTTATTACAGTGATGATAATCCCCGCAACAGCATCTCCTTTTACGAATTTGCTGGCACCGTCCATGGACCCATAAAAATCAGCTTCCTGTTCGATTTTTCTTCTTTTTATTTTAGCTTCTTCTTCTGTAATAAGCCATGCATTTAAATCGGCATCTATACTAAGCTGTTTTCCCGGCATAGCATCAAGAGTAAATCTTGCTGCGACTTCTGCGACTCTTCCTGCACCGTTTGTGATAACCATAAAGTTAATAATTACAAGAATTGCAAATATTATAATACCTACAACATAATTTCCGCCTACAACAAAATTCCCGAATGCAACTATAACTTCACCGGCATCTGCTTTTAGCAAAATTAATCTTGTTGTGCTTACGTTAAGTCCTAATCTAAATAATGTTGCCACCAGCAATATTGTTGGGAAAGTTGAATAATCAAGAGGTTCGGTAGTATAAAGACATACCAGCATTATGATTATTGCCAGTGAAATATTAACAGTGAGCAGTATATCAAGAACTATGGTAGGCAATGGTATAAGCATCATTGCTAAAATTACAACAAGACCCACTCCTAAGAGAGAATCAGTATTTTGAAATATATCGCTTAGTTTTAATTTGCCTAGCATTAAGGTTTCTTCCCTTTATTTGTTCTATAAACAAAAGCCAATATCTCTGCTACGGCTACATATAATTCCGGCGGAACTATACCATCCAATGG
>CAYZIV010000180.1:0-4044 GCA_964478475.1 uncultured Gammaproteobacteria bacterium
GCTCAATTTTGTCTGCAAATTGTGAGAATCTGTCTTTATTTTGCTCAAACCATAAGGGTTTGTCCTGATTTGTGAATGTTTTTGTCGCTTCTACAAGAATGAATTTATCAACGGTATCATAAAGCTCATTAAGTCTTATTTCAAGCAAGTCCAACTCGTTAAAAAACATAAAACAATCGTAAATCACTTAGACCTCCTGTGCCGTCTTAGTAGGGATTGCTGTTTTATATCCAGGTATAACCTTTTCAATCCCGGCTGTTACCAGCTCCAGATGTTTTATAAAAGCTATTTTTATTTTTCCAGACATTTTTATTCCTCCAGATTAAAAAATTATATCAAAAACATCCCTCTTAACCTTTATGGTATTATTTATGATTATGAAAAAAGAGTTTGCTATAGTACTTGGTGTAACAGGAAATATGGCATTTGCCCTTGCAAATGTCCTGATAGGTCTAAAAAAACATAATCCTGACTTAAATGCAGATATAATTGTATTTGAACAGGGAGTTTCTGAAAAAGATAAAAATCTTCTTGATTCAATCCTGCCCTGTAATTTTCAGGAATATAAATTCCCTTGTGGGGATTCAAATTTCACTGAGGATTGTCTGAACCGGTTTACTCATCTTTCTTTTTCCAGATATGAATGCTTCAGGCTTCTTGATAAATATAAAAATGTCCTTTGGCTGGATATTGATATTCTGATACAGGGCGATATTTCGGGAATTCTGGACTATACTGAATCAGGAATTGCGCTTATACAGGACGGAAGTAAGGTCAAAGTTAACTTCACACAGGAAATTCCCGGTTATGACATGGAATGCAAAATGCGCAATGCAGGCGTGATGTTTGTTAATGACAAATTGGAAAATAACAATAAAATTGCTGACTGGTGTTATAAAAAAACAATAGAATTAGCACCTTACCTGACATTTGCCGATCAGGGAATTATAAACATAATGCTTCAGGAATTTAATCTTGATGCTCAAAAACTGAGCGGTTATTATAACTGCCACCCAGGATATAAAAAAGCTCCTGAGGCGTATATTATACATACTTTTTGTCCGGAAAAATTCTGGAATTATTACGATAATAAGGAATGGAACGATAATTATAGAAAATGGATAAAAATCGGAGGAACTCCTTATACAGGTAAAAGAATTTCTCCTTTTTCTAAATTTTTTAAGGAACGAAAACTCCCAAACCCAATCAGAAGTCCCAGGAATTTTGTTAAACACTTTCTGGCAAGCAAATAAGCATGGTTTCATATGTAGGTGAAAAATCGTTTAATTTTCTTACCATAAATTTATAACCAAGATTTAAAGACTCTATTAAAGGTTTGATTTCCAGAAAATCTTTTGGATGATGATATACAGAGATTAACCGGACAGGTTTTTGCTCTTTTATAGTGTTTATAGCCCCCTGTACTGCCTCAAGCTCGTTACCTTCCACATCAAGCTTTATCAATCCAATAGTAATGCCATTATTTACTACAAAATTATCTATTGATGTTGTATTGATAATTGTTGGGTTTGAATTTTCCTGGGTCTGCAATACTGAATTGCAAAAAACTGATGAATAAACTTTTATCTCTTTGTTTTCATCAGCTATTCCAAGTTCGTATGGAATAATTTTATCTTCAAGTCCGTTAAGCCCTATTGTTTCCTGTAACAGAGCAAAATTTTTCCTGTCAGGTTCAAAAGAATGGACTTTTCTTGATGTAAAACCATTTATAAAAATTGCCGAATCCCCGACAAAAGCCCCGCCATCAATAAAGTCTTTGTTTTTTATGTATTCTAAAACATTCTCTGGTAAAAGTTTTAAACCATGTCCGTATTGAAAAATTGAGGTTTCATAATAAATTCCCTGCGGCAGTTTGTATTTTTCCTTATCAATATCTATTTTTTGATTTTGTCTATTGATTTCTTCTGAGGTAAAAAACTCATGCTTATTACATAAAAACGCTTTTTTATATTTTTGCCAGGGAAGCATAAAAACATAACGTTCAAAAACATTATCTATTGTCTTTATGCTTTCTTCGTCAAGGTTTTCCTTTAATTTTGACAACTTATCTTCAATAGAAGAATGATTTTCAAGATAATATTTTTTCCAGATGTCAGCCCAGACGTTTTCTTCAATATTGTCCTCATAATTAAAAATATGCCGTTTAAACTGCTTTTTTATAAAGCGTTTAAACTCTTTAGCTAACTTTGCTGCCATTCAATCACCTTGTTAACAAACTTTTTCCAGTCAAGAAGTTTCATTTCCTCAGTTGCGCCGGTAAAATGCAGGAAATAAGAATTAGCAAACATTGATTCTATGCATAATTTTTTGATTTCCTTTTTACAAAGCACAGAGGGCTTTGTTATGTCCAGTTCCAGCAGGAAAGGATAATAAAGAGCCTTTAAAAACTGGATATGCATATTAAATCTATGATCAAGCCAATGATGGTAGTTATTTTTAATTATTTCATAAGAAAGAGGGCGCATTTCATAATTAAGCCCTTTTTCTTCGTAATTGTAATAAACATGCTCTAGAACTTCCCTATGAAGTTTCGGGTTAAAGACCATAACTCCTGTCTGCACAACTTCTTCATAGACACATTCTATGCCGAAATTTTTGTAATATGCCTTTGCCCCGAAATTTATAGTCGGATTGTAGCCTAAATTATCCCAGTGTTTGTACATTCGTGAAAGTGCAAGGTTGTATTCATGTTTTGTAGGAAAGGAAAATTCATCGACCGCCCCAATTTTGTCTTCCGGAACTCCGCAAACTATATCAGGGGAATTTGGATTAATTATAATATCAGTATCAATCCAAATTATTCTGTCATATTTTTGCGACCAATCCTGGCTTAAAATAAGACATTTTTGCCAGGCAACACATCTGGAATCTTTTTCATCAAGAGGTTTGTCTATGATTATCAAATCATAGCCGTGTTTGTCCGCATACAGTTTCCAGTTTGTACGGCAAAACCCCTGAACCATACGTTCACATCTTTTACCCACAGCTATTGTTACAATCGCTTTTTTCATATTATATTAATATATATGAAAATACTTTTTGATTCAAAAATATTTGAACTGCAGATATTCGGAGGGATTTCTCTGTATATAACCAAGCTTCTTGAAAATTTTTCACAAGATAAAGAAGTTGATTTTGAACTGCCTGTTGTTTATTCAGATAATTATTATTTAAAAGAGTTGGGTATAAAAAAATTAATTAAAATTCCTCAGGGTGATTTCCCCTTTAAAAGGCAATATACAAAGTTTTTATACTCACAAAATAACACCAAAACTCTGAAAACTATAAAAAAGCAAGATTTTGACGTATTTCATCCAACATATTTTGATGATTATTTTCTTAAACATATTAGAAAAAAACCTTATGTTTTGACTGTTCACGATATGACAAACGAGGCAGTGCCGGAATTTTTTGTGTTTGATAAATTCGCAAATGAAACTATAAAAATTAAGAAAAAACTTATTGAAAACGCATCAAGAATAATTGCAATTTCTGAAAACACAAAACAGGATATTTTAAAATTTTGCAGCGTTGATGAGGAGAAAATTGATTTAATATATCACGGCAAACCTTTTGATAAATCTCAGCCAGTTGAATGGCTGGAGGAATTGCCGGAAAAATATATTCTTTTTATCGGGCAAAGAGCTAAATATAAGAATTTTTACAATTTTATTAAAGCAATAGCAGAGCTTTTAAAAGAAGATAAAGAGCTTTATCTTGTTGCTACAGGAGGAAACGATTTTAATAAAAGTGAAATCGAATTTATTAATGCTCTGGAGATAAAAGACAAAATTATAAAACTGCCTGTCCAGAGCCATGAACAACTTCTTGCATATTATAAACAAGCAACCTGTTTTGTTTTTCCTTCTGTATACGAAGGGTTTGGTTTTCCTGTCTTGGAATCTTTTCAATGCGAATGCCCTTTAGTTTGTAGTAATACAAGTTCATTCCCGGAAGTCGCCGGTGATGGCGCTGTTTATTTTGACCCTTATAATGAAATATCTATTAAAAACGCTGTTTCAC
>CAYZIV010000181.1:0-3999 GCA_964478475.1 uncultured Gammaproteobacteria bacterium
GTATCGTCTTCTAATTTTGCAGTTAAATCATTAAGAGCGCTCGCTAAAATAACTCCATTTTCATTTACATCATATTCAGCATATTTGTTCATCACTTCTACAACATTAACTGTTCCGCTCTTATCCATATCAAACAGTCTTATAAAATTCTCAGCCATATGCTCAGGAACATCTGATTCAGCTTGTTCATAAGCTTTTTTTAGATAAACTTTATATTCTTCAACGCTAATTTCTCCGTCTTCATTTTCATCGACGGACTTAAGAGCAGAAACCGCTGTTTTGTATAAACCGTTATATTGCTCTTCAGAAATCAAATCTGTATTAATTTCAACAGGAAGAAGCGAATTTTGAAAATTAATCATTTCTTCGAAAGACAGTTCATTATCGCCACTAGCATCAAAACTTCTGTATGCGCTTACTAAATCACTCAAAGATAAAGAATTGCCATCAGAAGCATAGAGTTCTATCAATGTGTCTGCTGTTGATGCAGGAAAACCATAAGCTTTTACAATAAATTCACGGTATTCATCAGCTTCAATTTCATGATTATCATATCTATCTACAGAAAAGATAAGCTGTTGCGCCATTGATTCTATTTGATTATCGGGAACCTGGAAAATAGCAGGCAACCTGTTCATGTAAGCTGCGCCTTCTCCAAGATTATATTCAATACTGCCGTTATTATTTGTATCCCATTCAAGATACCTTGTAAAATATTCTTCAGCTGAAACTCGACCATCACCATTTCTGTCATAAAGATTTACAACACTAGCTGCTGTTTGACTATTATCGTTTATTCCCCAGTTTTCAAAATATTCACTTAATTCATCGACTGTTGTTTGTCCTGGACTGGCAGAATCTGTATCGTAATTTTTTATTGTTGATTTTGCAAGATTATGTAAATTTCTAAACTGCGTAAAGCTGGTTTCTGTATCAACATTCATGCTTGAAACATGATTAAAAAATTCAAGTGAATCAGAAAAATCTAATTGCCCGTCGCCGCTTTGATCAAAATTTTCTAACATAGCCAAAAATTCGGCTTTAGTTAAATTACCATCACCGTCTGCATCAAATTCACCATAAATATTATTGGCAGCATTTGCGGAAAAACCACTCTGATTGAGCAAATTCTCATATTCATAATTGCTGATTTCCCCGTCTTTATCCATATCAACAAAATTAACAGATATATTTGTGTTTTCTTCTAAAGATTGAGGACCTACATTTGTAAAACTACCGACAGAAAAGCCGTAGAGGTCAAGGATATTACGAAAATTCAATGTAAGTCCCATTTAATTGATCTCCCTAGTGTTAAAACTGACGATACTCTTTAAAAACTTGTTTACTCTTTTGTCTTAATTATTATATCGACAGTTTTATCAACATCTTCAGGGTTTTTAACAAAACTTTACACGATTTACAAAAAGCTTATTATAATAAAGTTTATCGTGTATATACTTGTGATATAAGGCGATCAAAGAATTGTTGCATAAAAAATATCCTGATGCTTCAAACAAACACACCAGGATATTTTTATATGAGTTTTTTACTTAGTATTTTTTTCTATTCTAACTGCACTATCCGGACATAAAAGTTCACATGTTCCACAAGCAATGCATTTTTCCGGATCAGGTTGAACTGCAGGTGTTGCATATAATCCTGTTTCTTTGGACCATTGAAGACAATTTTCTCCTTTTAAGTTTATTGGACATTTAGTCAAACATAAACCGCAACCCTTGCATAAATCGGTAAATAAATACCATGTGGCTCTGCCTTTACCGCAGCCTTCAATTTTTATACCTTTATTTTCTTTTTTTATTGTTTCCATTTTTATTTCCTCGATATATTTTTTAAACAGATGCTTTTTTTTCAAGTAATTCGGCACCTTTTTCAAGAGCTTTGAAATTCAACTCTCTTAATTCAGGTTTCTCTTTGAATTTTTTACCAAATTGATCTTCCAGAGCTTTTTTTATGTCTTTAAGATCTAGAACGCCGGTTGCTCTTATAACTGTTCCCAGAACTATAATATTAAATACTCTTGAACTAAGCTCATCGTTAGCTATTTTATTCGCCGGAATTCCGATTATTTCCTTCGCATTAAGGTCTGGTCTGGTGTTACAAATTGAACTATCATAAACAACCGTAGTGTTTTTGTCTACATAACATACACAGCGGTCAATAGCTCTATCAGAAAGCATTATAACAATATCACCTTTTGAAAATCTTGGTTCACCGATTTCTTCGTCTGCGATTTGACAAAAAGCGATACTTACTCCGCCTCTTTGCTCAACTCCAAAATTTGGTATATATAACACTTTTTTATTTGCTGCATATCCGGCTTCTACAAGAATTTTAGCAATACTTTGTACGCCATGTCCGCCTTCGCCAGCCAGTACAATCTTTGTTCTTGCCATTATTTAACTCCTTCCAGTGCCTGCGGCATTACAAAATCTTTTACTTCAAAATATTCTTCCATTGTTTTAAGCCTGTCCCATGTTTTAACATTGTCTGTTCTCCAGTTAAGAGGACACAAGGAAAGAACTTCTACATATGAAAAATTTCCGTGTTCTGCCACGTTGGTAAGAGCTTTTTTAAGCGTAGTTTTCAACTTACGAAGATTTGAAACACTCACTCTGCTTACCATGGATTTATCGGCATCAACAAGTGAAGCAACCATTTCTGCACCTTTAGTAGGTTTTCCTGTAACTTCAATATCTCTTCCGTACGGTGTTGTTTCTGTAACCTGACCCGGCATAGTTGTAGGAGCCATTTGACCACCTGTCATACCGTAGTTTGTATTATTTACAAGAACGACAAGCATTTTTTCGTTTCTTACAGCTGCATTCACAAGGTGTTGAGCACCTATAGCCAGTCCGCCGCCGTCACCCATATATGCAATACCGACTGTATCTGGTCTGGCTCTTGTTACTCCGTAAATAACAGGGGTTGTACGACCATGGTGAGCCTGAACAGAGTCCACGTTCATATAATTCCATGCTAAAAGACTGCATCCTATATCACATCCAAATACTGCTCTTTCGTGCAATTCAAGATCATCAATAGCAAAAGCCAATGTTTTTAATATCATTCCATGTCCGCAACCCGGGCAAAACTTACTTGCTCCCATTTCCGGGTTTTGCGCCCTTGGTGTTTTTGGGGCTATATCTAAAGTTTGAGGCATTATTTTCTCCTTATTATTTATCAGTTTTTATATGTCCTACCCAGCTTATTTCGAATCTAAAAAGTAAGACTGAATTTCCTTATCTATGTGCAACAGCACCGTTCATTTGTTCAATTTTCTGAACAATATCTCCGCCTGTTACCCCAACACCCATCTTATAAAGTGTTTCATAAGGTGTTGTTATTCCATAGATTTTCTCCAAAACCAGCCTTGCCATTTGTCCATTTGCTGATTCTGTAAACAGAATTTGTTTTGCGCGTTTTGCAGCTGCTCTAAGAGGTTCTACAGCAAGAGGTCTAAGCGTTATTGGTCTATACAAACCGACTTTAACACCTTTTTCTCTTAATTCATCAACTGCGGTCATTGCGCTTCTAGCTACAATACCGTGAGCTATAATTAAAATATCAGCATCATCTGCTTTATATTCACTATATTCCTGAATTTCAGGTGTTATTCTCTGGAAATCTTCTTCGTATGAATCAAGAACTTCCATTAACTCTTCTTCGAGATTAAATGTATTTCTTAAATGAACAGCTTTTCTATCAACACCTGCTGTTCCTTCACCTCTAAGGTATGGGGTAGCAGGAATCATTTCTATTCCTCTTGAAGCAGGGTCATAAGCTGTGAAAGGTTCTCTCATTTTGCCCTGATAACCATCAGCAAGCACAAATGTCGGGAATCTGTATTTCCACGCTGTATTAAAAGCTTTTATAGTGTAATCATAAAGTTCCTGGTGACTGGAAGTTGAATAAACAATTCTATAGCCTTCACCATTACCGCCAAAACAGGTAAGAGTAGTTTCCTGCTGAGCATAGATA
>CAYZIV010000182.1:0-3981 GCA_964478475.1 uncultured Gammaproteobacteria bacterium
TTAAGGAAAGTTTATCTATGAAAGTTTGTGAGTCCTGTAATAGCGGATGTTGCCGCAGATTTCTTGTCTATTTGCTGGGTATAGATATAATCAGAATTTCCAGGACGTTAAATCTGGACATTAGTGTGTTTGTTGATGCGGTTCCTGTCCCGGAAGACAGGCTGGACATCCATTTTGAAAATAAGGCTCCTATGTTTTTGTTTAAAGAAGGGGGAGAAGACCAATATTTCGTTTTGGTAATGAAAACTGATTTTAGTAAGCTGTATCCAAATGCAACTAAGTGCATTTTCCTTGTGGAGCTTGAAGCGGAAATTTTGAGTAACGGTAAAGTCCCGGGTTATCTTTCCAGATGTGGAATTCATGCCTGCAGACCGTCAATTTGCCGCACTTTTCCTGCTATGTATTATGAAGATTCAACGATAAAGATAAAAGACCCTAATTTGTTAATGGAAAATGAACATAGTAAATATGCCGGAAAACCGGAATATAAGCTGTGTCCCAGAGCTTTAACAAAGGAAGATTATGAGCTTGATATGGATAATTATGTAAAAGACGCTGTTTTAGACCAGTATGAAAACAAATTTTTCTATCAGGTGGCTCAAAAGTGGAATAAAAATCCTGATATATCAGACAATTTATATGATTTTATTGTAAAAGAATATAGTGATAGAATTGAGTTAGTAAATAAATAACAGGAAAGGACATGTAAATGGAACTTTGTAAAGCCTGTCACGGCGGATGCTGTAGAAGATATAACCCTTATTTATGGGGCAGCGATATAATAAGAATTTGCGATGCTCTAAAAGTTGATATGCACTTTTTTGCCACCGTTGTCAAAGTGGACGAATCTAAGGTTGAAAAGTTTAGGGGCAAAGAAGCGATGTTTAAATTTGCTGATATCAGTGAAAATGATTATTTTGTCTTTGTCCTGAATCTCAATGAAAGTAAGTATTACCCCGGGACTTCCAAGTGCATGTTCCTTCAGGAATGGTATGCGGATATATTGGGCTCTGAAGAGCTAACCGGTGTGATAGGCAGATGCGGGATTTACAGCATAAGACCGATCAATTGCCGCGCATGGCCCGCAAAATACGTGGAAGAAGAGAAAAGAGTCATTATAAGAGACCCTCATCTTATTCTCGAAAACGAACATAATAAAATTGAAGATAATGATGTTTATAAAATCTGCCCAAGACCTCTAAATAAAGAAGATTACAGTATTTATCAGGACCAATATGTGGCGGATGCGATGTCAAATTTTGCTGAAAGGCAATTTTTCATACAAATTTCTGAAAAATGGAATAAAAACCCCGGGACATCGAATGAATTTTATGATTTTATGGTAAAAGAATATGATAATAGAATTGAATATATAAAAGAACAGAAATAGGACAGAGAAATTCTAATGGATGAAAAAATCAAAATAAATTTGCCGGACGGCTCGGTAAAAGAACTTGAAAAAAACAGCACAGCCGAAGATCTGGCAGGAGCAATAAGTGAGGGGTTAAAAAGAAACGCGGTTGTTGCGGAAATTAACGGAAAAATCAGTGATCTTTCAACAGAATTGCATAATAACGATGCTGTCAGGATATTAACTTCTAAAGATCCTGAGTCACTGGATATTTTAAGACACAGCACAGCGCATATAATGGCTCAAGCTGTACAAAATCTTTATCCAAACGCTAAAATTGCCATAGGGCCAACCATTGAGAACGGTTTTTATTATGATTTTGATATTCCTGATCACTCGCTGAGTTCTGAAGATTTGCCGAAAATCGAAGAGGAAATGAAAAAAATTATCAGCGAAGATCAAAAATTTGAATGTCTTCCCATAAAAAACGTTAATGAAAAGCTCACCGATTTCAGGGAAAGCGGCGAAATTTACAAGGCAGAGCTTTTGGTGGAATACGCTAAAGAAAGCCCGACGCTGTATGTGTCCAAAAAAGACGATAAAATCCTGTGGGAAGATTTTTGCAGAGGTCCGCACGTCCCGAGTTCCAAATTTATTAAAGCGTTTAAACTCTTAAGTACAGCAGGAGCCTATTGGAGAGGCGATGAAAAAAACAAAATGCTCCAAAGAATCTACGGTACAGCGTTTTGGTCAAAAGATGATCTGAAGAATTACCTGCATTTGCTCGAGGAAGCAGAAAAAAGAGACCATAGAAAACTGGGCACTCAACTTGAGCTGTTCAGCATAAAAGATGAAGTGGGTCCGGGGCTTATTTTGTGGCATCCCAACCTGGCTTTAATCAGAGAAGAAATAGAAAACTACTGGCGTTCAGAGCACCGAAAACGAGGGTATTCAATAATAAACACTCCGCATATAGCTAAAAAGCAGCTGTGGGATATTTCCGGCCATACAGGTTTTTACGACGACAACATGTATTACCTCGACGTTGAAGAGGAAAAAGATTACGTCCTCAAGCCGATGAATTGCCCGTTTCATATGCTGGTCTATAAGTCTAAGAGATACAGCTACAGAAATTTGCCGATAAGAATGGCAGAATTAGGAACGGTTTACAGGAAAGAAAGATCAGGAACCCTACATGGGCTCTCAAGAGTACGCGGTTTCACTCAGGATGATGCCCATATTTTTTGCACTCCTGACCAGTTTATCGACGAAATTCACAGGATTATCGAGCTTGTCGATGATACGCTAAAGCTTTTCGGTATGTCTTACAGCGTTGAGCTCTCTACCCGTCCTGATGACTTTGTGGGCGAATTGGAAAACTGGAATAAAGCAGAAGCCGGTCTGAAAGACGCGCTCGAGCAGAAAAATATTGAATATGAAGTCAACGAAAAAGACGGGGCGTTTTATGGTCCGAAAATCGACTTTAAGCTCAAGGATGCCCTGGGAAGAACATGGCAAGGAGCCACTATTCAGCTTGATTTCAACCTGCCTGTGAGGTTTGACCTCAAATATACAGATAAAGACGGAAGTATGCAAACTCCTGTTATGATTCATAGAGTTATTTTTGGTTCTATGGAAAGATTTGCCGGCACGCTAATAGAGCATTACGCAGGAGCATTCCCTGTTTGGCTTTCTCCGGTGCAGGCAATGATAGTTCCTATTTCCGATAAACACCTGGAATTCGCTGATTCTGTTTATAAAAAAATGAAAGATGCCGGAATAAGAGTGGAACTCGACGATAGAAGCGAGAGCATGAACTACAAAATTCGCGAAGCCCAGAATAAAAAAATTCCTTATATGCTCGTAATAGGCGATAAAGAAGTTGAAGCCAACACAGTTGCAGTCAGGGAAAGAGGAAAAGGTCATACCGGCGTGGTTAATGTGGATGAAATTATTTCCACACTTCTGCAACTTATTAGCAGCCGAAATTAAAATTTTACCAGACTATTATTGCTTTTTATCTAATTCGCGATATGAGTTAATTAAATTGATCCCTTTATAGTAAAATATTAGGGAAGACAAGATTTTACCGAAAATTTAGATATAAATGAGCAGCAAAAATCCAAGACAAAAACAAAAAACACTCGACCCGTTTTATAGAAATAAAAATTTTGAAGAAGTGGAAGTCGGCTTTTCAAAAGAACAGGCATTGATTGAAGCTGAACGGTGTCTGGATTGCAAAAATCCAAGATGTGTTCAAGGTTGTCCCGTAAATGTTGATATTCCGGGGTTTATAAAAAAATTTAAAGAAGATGACCTGCAAGAAGCCGGCAAAATTATTAGAAAAACAAATTATCTGCCTTCGGTTTGTGGGCGGATTTGTCCGCAGGAAAAACAGTGTGAAGCTGCTTGTGTTCTTGGCATAAAGTCTGAACCTGTGGCAATAGGTTCATTGGAGAAATATGTCGGAGATAAAACAGAAGCCGAACTTGATAAAAAGCCATTGAGCGGAAAAAAAGTCGCGATAATAGGCTCCGGCTGCGCAGGAATGAGTGCTGCCGCTGATCTTGTAAAACAAGGACACGGAGTAACCGTCTTTGAGGCTTTGCATATCTTTGGCGGCGTTCTTA
>CAYZIV010000183.1:0-3965 GCA_964478475.1 uncultured Gammaproteobacteria bacterium
CTTGAAGTGGCTTTTGCTGTCAAAAAAGCTGGAGCTCAAGTGCTCAGAGGCGGAGCTTTTAAGCCTAGAACAAGTCCTTACGATTTTCAGGGCATGGAAGAAGAAGGATTGAAATATCTCGCGCGCGCCAGAGAAGAAACCGGGCTTCTCATTGCAACAGAAGTTATGGATACCCCGGAAATCGGTTTGGTTGCTGAATATGCTGATATTTTGCAGGTGGGCGCCCGTAATATGCAAAATTACAAATTGCTAAAAGCGCTGGGTAAAATTAATAAGCCTGTAATTTTGAAAAGAGGACCGGCAGCAAGCATTAGAGAGTTTATACTGGCTTCTGAGTACATATTATACGGCGGAAACAGCAAAGTAATTCTTTGTGAGCGTGGAGTGAAAGGTCTGGACTCTCACTATACAAGAAATGTTCTTGATATTTCTGCTGTTCCCGTTATAAAAAAATATTCGCACTTGCCGGTAATCGTGGATCCAAGTCACGGCACGGGAAGAAGATATTTAATTGAGCCTATGTCTAAAGCCTCTCTGGCTGCAGGAGCTGACGGGCTTATGATTGAAGTGCATCACGATCCTGATAATGCTTCTTCTGATGGAGCTCAAAGTTTAACTACCGATCAATTTGCGACGCTTATGAAACATCTTGACGAGCTTAAAAAAGTTCTCGGACAGCTTTCATTTGATGCTGAATCTTTTATAAATTAAAGCATTCGTCTGTTCGGCAATGCTCTGTTTTTTCATGTTAAGACAACAGGGCAATTTTTGTGTTATTAACTTGACAGTTTTTTATGATTGGATTTAATAGAATAAATTATAAAAAGTTTTTGTATGTTCTTATTTTTTTTTACAGGTTTTTAATTTAAAAAGATATATTTTAATAAAGGCAAATTGTGAGGTATTTAAATGAAATCAAGAAAAATTAAAGGTTTTCTTATAGTTATCCTTATTTCCTTTGTATTTTGGGCTAGTTATTCAGTTTTTGCTTCTGCTCAAAAAGACGTAGTTGAAGAAGAACAATGCACAAAGGTTAATTTGCAGGATGAAAATAAAGCTGTTTATTATAAGCTCCGTGAGGCAGAAAATGGCGAATCCATACCGGTTTCTGTGTATGTTAATAAACAAGAAGTCATGACCCTGACAGAAGTTGCAGGAGGCCTGACCCCAAGAGAAAGAGCCGCTGTAATTGTTGGAAAACTTAGAGATTTTATTAATAATAATGAAAATCCAAACGGAATTTTCCCGGGAATTGTTGATGGAACTGCAGTGGTTAAGTTCGATGAAGAGGTACTTTTAACTGCTGATGTTAACAATGCTGCAGCTTTAAATTTAAACGTTTCTGATCTTGCTCTTTCCTGGGCGAACAATATCAGGAAATCTCTCGGATCTTTTGAGCTTGTTAGAGATTATGAATTGGTTAAAGTTCTCGAAGATAATTATAATGAAAACGCTTCACATTATGAGGCTGGTATAGCATCCTGGTATGGAGAATATTTCCACGGGAGAACAGCGGCAGACGGCAGTATTTATAATATGTATGAATTTACTGCTGCTCATAAAAGTTTACCTTTTGGTTCTATAGTAAAAGTGAAAAACCTGAGAAACGGCAAACACTGTATCGTTAAGATTACCGATAGAGGGCCTTTTATAGAAGGAAGAATTATTGACCTTTCAGTGGTTGCAGCTCAGGAAATTGATATGTATCATTCAGGTGTTTCAGAAGTTGAAATTGAAGTAATAGGAAGAGTTTAAGGCATAAATTGCCTTAAACTCATTCTGTTATCTTAATATCATCGTTTTTCAACTGTAGGCAGGGAAACATAAAAAGTTGTGCCCTCATCAATTTCGCTTTCGTACCATATTTTCCCGTTATGAGCTTCTACTATTAGTTTTGATAAATATAATTCAAGACCGGATCCGATTTTACGCTCAATCGTTTCTGCCATTGCATAGCGTTTAAATATTTTTTCCTGAATGTTTCGCGGAATGCCGGGACCGTTATCGTTAATGAGTGTTACTAAATTATTTTCGCTCATGTAACTTTCAATTTCAATTGACCCGCCTTTTTGAGTGTAAGTGACGGCATTTTCTAAGATTATGTAAAATACAGTTTCAATTTCGTCTTTATCTGCGATTATGTCAGGCAGTTCTTCTTGAAATTTTGTAGATATAGAAATAGATTTTTCTTTTGCGAGTTTTTTGAGTGGCTCGATGACTTCTTTTATAACCTCTGAAATACTGCAAGCCTCAAGTCTAATTTGCTTTTTCCCGGCTTCGTATTTGTAAATAGATAATAAATTATTTAGCATTTTTAAACTGATTTCATTATCTTTTAACATTGTCTTGATAAAATATTTGTATTCTCCTAAAGGAATTTGATCAGGCCTTGATAAGAGAAATTCCAGGGCTTTTTTTTCGCCTATCAGCGGAACTTGCAAGTCATGCGCAATCGTTAGTGTGAATGTAGCCCGGAGTTCATCTATTTCTCTTAATTTATTTATTTCCCATACGGTTTTTACAACTAATTCTATTATTTCTTTTAAAATATCAGTTTCGCTTTGCTGCCATATACGTTTTTTTACAGGTACTAATCCTAAAATTCCAAAAACTTTAATTTGCTTATTCCTTCTGACCAGAGGAACTGCCATCAATGAAGAGATTTGATACTTATCCAGAAATTTTTGAAACTCTTCATTTTTAGGATGTATTTTTTTCAAATCTTTTATCACAATAGGATTTAAGTTTTCCAAACATTCGTTAAATATATTTCGAAAAACTTTAGGTAATTTTAGATATTTTATTGGCTTTAAGTTTGATTGATTTATGTATTCATAATTGATAACTAATTCTTCGTCTTCATCATCGGGAATTTCAATAAAAAAGCTTCTGTCAGAATTAAAATAATGAGTAATCTTGGTTACTATGTAGTTGTATACTTCTTTTACACTGTGAGAAAATTTGATTTCAGTTATAATTTCCTTTAATATTCTTTCTTTTTCTTCATTTTCTTTTGTTATTTGATGTAATTTTGCTTTATCAACTGCGATTACTACTTGAGTTGCCAGGGTTTTCATTGTTTCTATGGTTTCTTGGGGGACAAATGAAACATTGTCTTTGTAATGAAGGACTAAAAATTCTAATTCGTCTTCTTTTGTCCATATAGGTATAGCAATATCGCTTTGTATTCCGGACTCTTTGAAATATTCCACCAGGGGAGTATTTCTCAGTTGATTTTCATTTATATATTCCTGGTTTATAATAAGAGGTTCGCAAACAGGTTGGTCTTTTGCTTTTTCATAAAAGATTTTTAGTCCTTCTTGGTTAACTTCTGCTTTTAAGAGGCTATTAATTTCTGGTGAGCTTAAATATTCAACATCAGGAGGGGAAAATTGATGTTTGTTTTTGTCATATGACCTGAAATAACACCTGTCAGCATTAAATGTTTTTCCTATTTCATTGACTACCGTTTGTTTAACTATATTTAATTCAAGAGAATCGCTCATTGCTGCTGTGACTTTTCGCATTAGTTTTTCTCTGTCTGCTGTTTTTTGTGATTGTTCATATAATCTGGCCTGATGAAGAGCTGTGGTTGTTTGGTTAATTAATGTTTGTGTGAAATCTATTTCTGTTTCAGACAAACTTCTGCGGCATCTGACATAGTGTAAAATAAGAACTCCGAGCACTTGATCTCCGTGAGTTAGGGAAAAAGAATAACCTGATTTGATGTTAAAAAGTTTTATAATTTTTTCAGTGGGCGTGTTTTGGAGGTTATTTTCTCTAATATATTCCTCACTATCCGGAGCGTATATATCTCCGCCCATTTTGTAAATTTCATTAAAGTATTCAAAATGTTTATCTCTTTCAACGTCAACTTTGGAAAAAAAAGTTCTTTCAGGAAAAGAAAAATAAGGAGATAAATAATATGACGATTCTTCCACAGGTAAAATTTTGTTTGTCTCCGG
>CAYZIV010000184.1:0-3952 GCA_964478475.1 uncultured Gammaproteobacteria bacterium
GTATCCATCTTTCAAGTCTATCATCACATTGATATTCCTGACATGTTTTCTCTATATAATAATATTCGGGCTCTTCATCGGGCTCTAATTCATCATAAGCCTTCATTAAGCACATATTGCCATCCGGATCTGTAGAACCATTACAAGGATATTCAGTTTGAGTAGTAATTATTCCTTCTTCAGGAATAGGCTCTCCGTAGCAGAGATTTTCATCATCAGCGCACATGTTTTCAGTAGTTGCGGGCTTTAATAAACTTGTATACGTTTCAGGAAAAACTGAAGTGCATTCACTCATAGTACAAGTGTCAGTATATACCCAGCTGTCATCTACACACATATAACAAGAATATATTTTAGGGTCATACCAATACTGAATTGTCGTATATGTTTGAGGCGCAGTTTCACCGCCGCACAACACCTCACCGGTTCCTGTTTCTGTTTCTGTGCCTGTTTCTGTGCCTGTTCCTGTTTCTGGCTCTGTTCCCGGCTCTACAATATTCTTATCGCCTCCTGAACCCGAAGCTGTTTCAATCACTTCCCAGTCCGTTCTTGTTGTTGTATACTTTTCTTCAGGATTATTTGCTTCGAAAAATTCTGCTATATCATCACTAAATTGAATTGCTGCAAATACTATTATGGTAGCCGCAATTATTCCAATAACCATAAACTCAGAAAATATTTGCCCTCTGGTTTTCTTCATATTATTTATACTTACTCCAATTTCTACCAATTATTTATAATAATTTTATAACTTTACCAAATTTATTAAAGTTATGAAATAGTTTTATCCGCTTAAATTCTGATAAATAAATACTTTAACCCTATGGGATTTATTCCATTATATCTAAAAATCTAATCTTTTTTTTAACAAACATTAACTTATTTTTACAAATTCTATTTAAAACTTAATATTTATTAACAATTCACTCTGAATATTTTTCATCTAAAATCTTATCCAAAATCTCCTCAGCTTTTAATTCGAGATCTTGTTTTGTACCATTATTTTCTACAACAAAATCAGCTTTTTTTATTTTATCCCGGTCTAAATTTTGAGCTTTTATGCGGTTTATCGCATTTTCTTCAGTTAAATTTCTATGTTCAACAAGCCTTTTTAATCTGATGTTCTCATCAGCTACCACTAATACTACATAATCAAATAAATTCTCCAATCCAATTTCATATAAAAGCGGAATACTGACCGCAACAACTTTTTTATTCTTATTCTCGTTAAAAAACTGTTTTATATGTTTTACAACTTCGGGGTGAATAATTTCTTCTAATTGCCTTAATTTTTGTTTATCTGAAAAAACAATTTCCCCGACTTTTTTCCTGTTGATTGAACCGGATCTTTCTCTTACATCAACCTGGTCATTGGAAAAAATTTGAGCAACTTTATTTATAATACTTTCATTATTTTCAAGTAATTCATGCACAATCTTGTCAGCATCAAGAGTTACCACCCCTTTTTCACTTAAAAAGCCTTCTATGAGTGATTTTCCTGATGCTATATTTCCTGTTACTGCAATTTTTATCATTCACTAGCTCCAAAAATCAAATATCGAGATATAATTATTAAAATACCAATAAAACACCTATAAATCACCATAAAATAATTAACGGCATAATATTAGCGTATCCTTGTAAATCCAAATTATACCTAACTAACGGCCGATGACAAAATTTAGTTCCAAATAATAGAAACACCATAAAACATATGAAAAAACATGAAAAATACATGAAAAAATGTCTCAAACTAGCAAAAAAAGGGGAGGGCAGGGTTTCCCCAAACCCTCTTGTCGGAGCAGTTTTAGCGAACCAAAACGGGGAAATAATTGCAGAAGGCTACCATGAGGTATATGGAGGGCCTCATGCCGAAATAAATGCCATTAACAAAGCCGATTTAAACACAGCTGGGGCAACGCTTTACATTAATCTTGAACCCTGTTGTCATTACGGGAAGACGCCTCCCTGTGTTGACAGAATAATAGAATCAGGGGTTACAAGGGTTATAATTGGAATGGAAGATCCAAATCCAGCCGTAGCAGGCAAAGGAGCAAGAAAGCTACAAGATGCTGGCATAGAGGTAATTTCAGGCATTTTAGAGGAAGATTGCCTGAAATTAAACGAAATTTTTATAAAAAACATGACGGAAAAAAATCCTTTTATAGCAATAAAAACAGCCTCTACGCTTGACGGAAAGATTGCCACGTCAAAAGGTAAAAGCAAATGGATCACCTCTGATAAAGCAAGGGAACAAGTTCACAGACTCAGAAACAAATATGATTCGATAATAACAGGCTCTGGAACGATTATCGCTGATAATCCGTCACTAACCTGCAGGCTTGAAAACGGACGTAATCCGGTCAGGATAGTCGTGGATTCTAACTTAATAACACCAGAAACCAATAAAGTATACAATAATGACGGAACAAAAGTCATAATTGCAACATCTGAAGGCATTTCACTTGATAAAAAGACGAGATATCCTGCACATGTAAGAATTATAGAATGTCCGTTAATTAACCAAAAAATTGATTTAAAATTTTTAACCCAAAAGCTATACACAGATGGCATATACAGCATAATGGTCGAAGCCGGCGGAAAACTAAACGGAGCTATTGTGTCCCAAGGGCTTGCAGATAAAATATATTTTTTCATAGCGCCAAAAATATTCGGTGATAAGGAAGCCCTGTCTTGTTTTGAAGGATTTAATATTGAAAATCTTGATCAGTGCATAAACCTGGATTTCCAAGAAGTAAAGCATTTTCCGCCTGATTTAATGATAGAAGGGTATTTGAATCAATGAGAAAGCTAGGACCCGATTTTTTAATTATTTTATTATGGAGCATTTCAATTTTCGGCCTGGCTGAAGGAACTAACTGGGTTTTGAGCTTAAAACCTTTAAATGATTTTGCCTTAAAAACCATTCAGTATTTAGAGATAGACTTATTTATTTTAAATATTTATTACAAAATTTATCCTTATCTCGCCCAACATCTAGACATGCAAAAAATCTATATAATTATTGCATCAATGAAAAACTGGCTATGGTTAACCTCTTTTGCTCTTTTTGCAGGTCTTTTCGGATATTTAAATGTAATTTTATATAGATATAAAATCTTAGCAAAAACACTTATTATAACTTGTTTTTTGGTCACTCTTTTTAAATTGATGGGCAATTCTTATCCATATCCGGATTTTACAGAGATCGAACAGCTCATCGCTTTCATTAATGAATTTTACTTAGATCCGGCTATTCTCTTTTTATCAATGTTTTTATCAATGTTTATCGGTTCTGAAATCCGGCTATTTTGGCGGGCAAATATTCTAAGAAATAGACAATTGGACCCTTATCAAGATTAACTTTCAAGGATGCAATTGTTTTATAAATTTAATTTTATTTATAGCAAAGTAGAAGCTATTGCAGCACTTTGATTAGCTTGAGCCATCAAACTCACAGAAGAATTCTGCAAAATTTGATTTTGTACAAGTTTTGATGTTTCTGCAGCAACATCAACATCAATTAAACGTGATTGAGAAGCTGTCATGTTTTCATTTTGAACATATAAGTTTTGAACAGCGCTCTCCAGCCTGTTAGACATCGCGCCCATATCGGATCTTTGACTGTTAATAGTCTTTAATGCGCCATCTAATTTATCTAAAAAATCAGGGGCATCTCTGTCCAGTCCGAGACTTTCTGATGAGACAGAACCCAACGCTTCACCCAGTTCGAGAACATTTGTTTCTTCATCAGAGTTTGCGCCTATTTGCAGGCTAAGATCCTGAGAACTGCCATCTAAAAGTTTTATATCGTTATAAGAAGTTGATTCGGCGACCCTATCAATTTCTTCTGTTAACGCGTCAATTTCGCTGTTAATTGCCTCTCGATCTTCTTCGTTCATAGTACCGTTTTCTCTTTGAATTGTGAGTTCGCGGATTCTTTGAACATTTT
>CAYZIV010000185.1:0-3928 GCA_964478475.1 uncultured Gammaproteobacteria bacterium
CAACGGTTTCATTTACGGCATACCCTTGACTGTTGGCAAACTCAACCAGTCTTTTTACCTGCCTATCTAAATCCTGTTTTTGGTCAGAACTCGACACTCTGGCATAGATGACATTTTTCCCTCCGGTTGAACCTTTATATTCATCGGTCCTAACCAATATAGTACCGCTAGGGGTTTTCTCTGCAGGTACGGGCAGCTTGCCTTCTTTATACCATCTCCATGCGGTTCTATAGCTTATTCCCTGTTTTTTTGCCCATTCACTAAGTTTCATGTGAATAGTTTATCATATATAACTATATTTGTCTATATATTAATTAACAGTCTATACCCTCTACTGTGCCCGATGGCTGCGTGTTTGTGCTTGGTGATAATAGAAATAAGAGTTTTGACAGCCACGCGCGGGAAATTGTTTGCTTGGATAAAGATAAGATTAAAGGAGAAGTGCTTTTTAGTTTTTCACTTCCCTTTAATGAAAGTTTTTAGATGTTGGAATTAACTAAATTGGAATTTTTTTTATGTAAATGAAGGAATCTGTCGTATTTTAAAGAAGATATTTGATGTTAAATAGAAATTAATTTAGTTTTTAAGGAAATTAAATATTATTTAATTGCGTTATTGGAATATGTTAGAAATAAAAAGGAGGGTGGGAATATGGGCGAAAAATGGATGTTATCCCCACCAAATGTCCGAGCATTAGCATTTGAAATTAAAAGACTTATGGACGCTTATTGGGCTAGAGAAGTTGACTTACAAGAAGTTTATCTAATTATTAAACATTGGTCTGAATGTGAAAAAGATAAATTATATTCGAAAAGAAATCCTGAAAATTTCAACCCAACGATTTTGTGTATTATTGGGCAGAAACGGTCTGGTTTCTTGGCAAAGGTTATATATAACGATGTTCTAGCTAAAAACCTTTTTAAAATTCAAAATGAATATACAAATTTTCGCGAAGGGGTGCGCGAGGCAAAATAGTGTGTTATTATTATTGACTTTAGGCATGAAGCAAAAAGTTTTTTATATAAAATTAAATAAAAAAGTTCCGCTGAGTAGTTAGCAGCCACCAGCGGAACCCGGAGTAAAATAAAAGTGTAATTAAATTTTTGACATTAAACTTATTATTTATATATTTCTAGTTTTTTGTCTGTATTCCTTCTTTTTTAAAAAGGTTTTTGTAATTTTTACTCCGATAATTCGGAGTTTTTGTGTTTTAACAAAGAAAGGCATAATTTTACGGCAAGCCCCTAACTTGCCGTATCATGCGAAAAACTGTGTGAAACTGAAAAACTAAACGTAAAACTAAATACCGGAGCTTTAAAAACCGGAGTTTTAAAAAAACCGGAGCTTTAAAAAACCGGGTGGAGCATTTTTAAAAAAATGCCCTCCAGCCGGACAGGGTATCTGTGTGTCTAAAACCCATCCAACTTTGGTTATATTTTATCGAAGTTGGAGGGATTTTTCAAGACTATATTTCAAAAAAGTAAACATTTTAGGTTTACAAATATGTAAACGTAAAATCTTGGAAGCGGTGATTAATTTGGCTAAGCAAACTATACCATTTGGGTTTATACCGAGAGATTTGGTATTCGAAAAATATTACAAGAACAGAATGACAAAGAATAGTTATGTGGCTTTAGCTGTGCTTTCATCTGTTTGCAATGTTTCTGAATCTAGAAACGAACCTAATGGATTAAAAAATAGCTGGATGATCCCACGCATAAAAATTTATTCGCTGCTTAAAAGTTTTAATATAAGCCCTTCAAATTTTTACGCAGGGATAGCAAATTTAGAGAAATATGGATTTATTGCCCGAGATAGCCATAACATATATTTAACTGAATATAAAAAATTACTTGATAAAAAAGATAGTAATGGGTATATTCAAGTACCTCATTCTATCTTTAAGTTAACAAATTTTACTCATATCCGTTTAATTTCTGTTAGGGTTTTACTGTTTTTATTGAACAGCGGCTTAAAGAAAGATAAATATAAAGGCGTTGAAGAGTTTAAGTTTGAAAAAATAAAGGAAAAATGCTGGATTAATCGCCCTAATGACCTTTATAAATGTTTTAAAGAACTTGAATTTATCTTAAATGTGAATTTTAAAGGCAATAAAAGAGCAAATATTAGCTTTAAAAGTTCTATTAGAGATACAAAGTGTAACTTTGTCGGTAAATACTATACGCTGCGTGCCAAAACTTATCGTTTTTTTAAGCATGATGAAGATGATTATAAAACTCTTTCAATCCTAAATACTCAATACAAATTTTTTAGAACAATAATTTTAAGCGCAATGAAAATTACGGTCAATAATCATAAAAAAGCTTTAAAGAAAGGGAGAGATGGCATAATATATTTTGACGATTATGTTCGTAAAGTGTGCAATAACCTTTACAAGAGTTACTTGAGCCCTCCTTTTGATACTCCCAATAATTAATTTTTCCCCCAGGGATAAGTGTGTCCAAATATATAAAATTAGTTCGTAAAGCCTTAATAAAAGGCTTTTTTTAATATATAATTCTAATTTGGATAAACAAATCAGTTTTTTGTAGTTTAATTTTTCTATATTTTTACTATATATTATCAGACTTTAACATTTATTAGGTTTTTTGAATTTTCCACATTTCCAAAACAGGTTCAAAATATGAGTTATATTTGTATTATTTTTTTTCACATTTCCAAGTTTGTTCATAAAATTTATTAGAAAATTCCAAGGATCAAACATGAAACTACTCACATTTCCAAAATCAGCTTTACCCCCTCCGGGAAACCGCTGGGGCTCAAGGATTGTAGCTATTCCTTGGTCTTTCTATATTGTATGTTTAGTAATTAGATTGTAGAGTATATATTTATATTATATGTGCCTCCAGCCTTGATGAAATAAACATTCTTTCCACCAGAAAAACATTACAACCAAAAAGATATAAGAAGCCGATTTTGTTTCTTTTAGAAAATATGGTACTATTTTTTTGAAATAAATTTACACATAAAAGGGGATGGTTTTTTGGAAAGTTCAATTAATGAGACCTTTTGTGAAAACGAGTTTTGGGTATTGACAAGCGCGTCAAGGACCATGCAGAAATATGTTGCTTTAAGTGATCCTTTAAACTATAATAGAGAAGTTAGAAAATACGAAACCCCGAGAAAAATTATAAAACTAGGTAGTCAAATAGTAATTGTAGCTTTAACAGAAAATATCTGGGGCGGTATTAAAGCATTTAACAGCGATGATATAAACATAACAGAAACAAAATTTATTAAAAAACGTGGAACAGGAACGACGATTTTGGATGTTGAAAATTATTATTATAGTACAGGTAAAACTGTAATAACAAAAACCCCAAAAGGCGGAGAAATTGAACATGAAGAATTTAAAGTATCGCCGCAATTTTATAGTGATATAATAAAAACTGGATATGTTACAGAAAAAGAAATTGCAGATCTTATGAATGAACATTCAACCAGATTTTTACCAAGATTAGAGTTTATTAATTCGTAGATAAAAAAAAGATGCCTATTAGTTAACAGGCATCTTTTTTTTATCAGTTTTGGAGTTCATCTTCTGCTTGTTCAAGCTCATTCACAACTCGTTCTAAGGCATAATTGATAAGTTTTGTTTTCATTCCCCAATTAATCGAGCTGAAATGATTTAATTTTTCTAATAGATCGTTTCTAACCAGAAAAGTATGGCGGCTGTGAGTTTGCTCTACTGTCTTTTTCTCTTTTTCGTTTTCAAGCAGGCTTCGGACATATTTTATACTTGGGTTGCTTGGAATATCAGCGTTTTGTTCCTGTTTGATATTTTCATCTGTTTTAGTTTTTTCGGTACCAGTTTCTTTTGGTTCGGGTTTTTCCTGATTAGCAGGTTTGGTGTCTTTTTGTTCCTCTTGAGTTTTTTCTTTAGATTGTTTTTTTTCTGTAAAACCGT
>CAYZIV010000186.1:0-3926 GCA_964478475.1 uncultured Gammaproteobacteria bacterium
GCTTTATTGCTTTTTGTGACTTTTTCTTTTCCTGTTCTTTTTGCTTCCTTATATCTGGTAATATTTTCCCACGGAATGGACTCTTATATTTTGTTGTTTTCATCAGTCACGCCCTTTAATTAATTTTATTGCCCTTTGTTAAAAACAAGGGAAAAGAGACGGAAGGGCGTTACCGTCTCCCGGCCTGCGCTGACCGTTCCCTTGCTTGTTATATAAAAGCTCCAGGACGCAAAGAAAAGGCGTATGTGAGACCTTACCAGATTAAATCTGGACGTCCCTGAGCTTATTATAATATACTTTGAAATTTGATTTGTTTTAAACATGTAACATTATTTTTTTTTATTTAGCCGTTTTGCAATTCCTTTATTCGCATTTTTCTCAGTCCGTTTATTAAGTACGGATTGAATTCTTGGAGCGCTTTTTGTAACTTCTGCGTTCCATTTAGCTGCATAATATTTTATAAGATTCATCATTTCACTTTAAAACCCTCTTTACGTAATTCAGCCATTAAGCTCAATAATTCTTTTGGAGTCATTAAATTCATTTGTTGCACCACGTTATTTTTATTCAGCATTAAGACATGTGCTTTTCTCACCCTTTTATGTTGGATTCCGACAACAAATTTCATTTCCTCATTTTCAGCAGTATAAATTATTTTTTCAAAGTGAAATTCCTCAACTGATGGATATAAAATTGGTTCCATAATTTCTTATTTTTTATGACAATTATTTTCACAGAAAGGTTTCTTAACTGCACTTTGTCCGCTAATAAAGGCCATATGGCCGATAGTCCGTAAATAATGGCCTGTTATTTCAGATCCACATTTTGAGCATTTCCACCATCCTTTTGTTGAGCATTTCAAAACCATAGTAGTCTCCATAACATACAACATATTAGATAATTAACTTAAAAAACCTCCGCTATGTGAAAAAGATAATCATGTATGAGAATTACAAAAAGCACATAGCGGAGGAATCTAAAACAAACATAACGCGGGGATGACGTCTATTTAGTAAACTAAATAACCAATGCCCCTAATTATGACAGATAAAAAACTGAAGGTGATGACCTATTGCCCAAATAGTCCTATACTTCAGTTATGAAAGGCAATCGCCCGGAAAAGCACAATTTATATTTCAATTTTTTCAACTTTACTTGGAAAATCAGGCAGTCGTTTACTTCTGAGATATTTCGGAACAATAATTTCCCTGTAATCCAATACTTTTAATCCTTTGTACCTACCTTCGGCTATAACTAATTCATCATTTTTCAAAACTACTTTCTGGAAATCTATTCCTTGCAATACACCAGATGGAGAAACGTCTGTGTTTTGTCCGATTGCACCAAATTTGAATGGTTGCTTTAATCTTTGCATTTTCTTTTCCTTTTCTTTAATCTGGTCAAAAAATGGTTTAGTTTTTTCAAATAAGTGATCCCGCTCAAATAATAATGAATCCAAATATCCCTGTCTTTCAGAAAGTTTTTCAAGCAAATTATCCGGCCATAATCGTTTATCAGGTAACCTGTAGCCTAATAATTTTTGTTTTTTCCGCCAGTCTTCAAACTCCTTTTCCAATTCTTGCATATTGATTATTGCACTTGGAATGTATGCCAGTCTGTAAACAGAACCATCCTTCCAGTAATATGTATATTTCTCATCTTTCGCAAACTGCTGTTGTCCGCAGAATTCTATCCATGTACTGAGACAATCTTGCGGTGTCGCCATTTTTCCAGCAATAGGCAGTAAAGCCCTGTCCGCAATGTCTCTGACTTCTTTATGTAGCACCCAGCTTTTCTCCATGTTAATGTTGAAAACATTATCATAAATGCTGTTTTCACCTTCTTTATATCTCCGTTCCGCTTTTAATTTGAGCGTGTCATCAAGTTTTGGAATTGAAATTTCAACTGTTAAATTTTTCATATTCAATTAATTTTTTTTATTTATCAAACGTGATTCCCATTGGTGGTAATAAATCATCAATCTCAGCCTGACTTTTATTTGGCTTATTTTCTGGCTTATTTTCTTTTTGCATTTGAGCTATTTTTTGTCTGAATTCTTCAGCCCTTTGCTCAAATGGAACAAGCATATCATTTTTATCAAATTCCAATTCCACATCTGACTTCTCAACACCTTCTGGGGACATTGGCATTAATAATTCCTCATCATCCTTATAAGTGTGTGCAACACTACCTAAAATCATTAATTTCTCATTTTTCATAATTTCTCATTTTTAATTTATAGTTAATCACAGTTTGTGCAATATCCTGGTGTTTCTCTCAGTAATGCATCCAATTTAGCATCTTCCAATTTGAGACGTTTTGCAGATTCCAAATGCTGCTCATAATTCATTTTCTTATTTTGATTATAGGTTTCTTTCCAGTCCACAGAACCCAATATGTTTTCAATCCGCATTTTGGTTTGTCTATGCGGTTTCCTGATTCCTGTTTCCACTTGCGAAATAGTTGTTTGTGGTAGTCCACTCAATTCAGCCAGTTTGGACTGACTGTAAAGCCTCTCTCGTCTTTTTTGTCTCATTGTATTCATCTCATTTATATATTTAGAATTATGTATATAAAAATAAAAAAGCCGTAATGTCAAAACAGCACCACCAATGGTGCAACCTAAGTTTTTTGTTTTGACATTACGGCCTGATTAGCCTATTTTCCAGAAAGTAAGAACGTATCTAAATTTAATAACGGGTTAAAAATATAATAAAAATATTAAGATTCCAAATTATTTAGCAAAAATAATGCCAAAAAATGTAAATTACTTTAAATAGGCATTTTGAAGCGGTCTAAGCAGTTCACATTCCGTTTTAATAAAGTCTATTAATAAGGCATGGAAAAGCTTTTACAATTAAGGAAAATGGCGGTTTTTATAGCTAACGATAATCCTGTGCTCAAATTACTTTTTATCTGGGAATTTCGTTCTCTTCATTTTAATATAACGATAGAAAAAATTATGATAAGTTGGATCAGTCTCAATTTTTTCAATTGTATCGTCATCGGAATATTTTGATTCACGGCTTAATTTTCTCGCCAATGGATGAGAGTTAATTTTTTGCCATACTTTCCAATATCTTCTAATCAATTCATCTTTTATTTTTAATTCTGCCTGCCATTTATCATTAAAAATTGTCATATACTCAACTATACGGCCAGTTTTCCTATTTTCAAGCCTTTCAAGAAGCTTTACATCACTGTTGGACTCATAACGCAACTGCTCCTTAATTTTCTCAAGTTCTTTAAATTCTTCCGAAAGTTCTTTTTTAAGTTCATTTTTCAAATATTCCAAAAACTTTTTCCTTTCTTCAGTTTCTTCTTTAAGTTTTTTGTATTGTTCCCTATAATATTCATCATCCATAATCATAATTAAATGTTTTTGATTTGTAAATTTATTATCAAACCTACAAAAGAATTTCAGGAAAAACAAAAAAACCTGGCTTGAGGTGGCCGGGACTTTTTTAGTCTTTAAAAAATTCTTTCCTTTTATCATCCAGACCTGTTATCTCATCAGGAAATTGCTCTGAAAAATCTCTTATTACTGCGTCGAGCTTTTTGTGGTAATTAGCATTAAATTTTTCTTTTTGCTCATCTGTTAAAGTTGTTTCAATTAAAGTATTAATGCTCGCTTGAATTTTAAAAAGTTGAATATATAAGGATCCTGCATTAAAAACAATTTTGTTTTCCATAATTACATATTTTTAGTTAAAATTTGCTTTTTATAAAAGTATTAAATTAATATCCAATTCACTCATTTTATGAGTTTAAGTTCCTAATAGTTATTAACAAAATCCCCCGACCCAAATTAATGAGCTGGGGTTTAATTAATTTTATATTATTAAAATAAATTATTAATTACATTAGAATAGTGGGAATAATTCTGGGTTAGAATTATGGTCTCCCGGTCGCATAAAAGCAATAAA
>CAYZIV010000187.1:0-3874 GCA_964478475.1 uncultured Gammaproteobacteria bacterium
GCCGTGTTAAGTCGAGGATATAAAGGAAAACTGGATAAAAATAAAACTAATATAATAAGTGACGGGGAAAAAATATTCCATGATGCTGAAATGGCAGGCGATGAGCCTTTATTGATTGCACAAAACTCACCGGGAACAGTTGTTTTGACAGGAAAAAACAGGGTTGAGTCCGGTAAGTATGCAATAAAAAATTTTAATAGCGAGGTTTTGTTGCTTGATGATGGTTTTCAGCACCGAAAACTTAAAAGAGATCTTGATATTTTATTAATAGATTTTGGCAATGTCTTTGGAAATAATATGCCGCTTCCTGCCGGTCCTTTAAGAGAACCATTGAGTCAAATAAAAAGAGCCGATAAAATTATTATTGTTAATAAAGCACCTTATGTTAGGACTTCAGCAGAAAAAGTTAAGCATCTTCAAAAAGAGTTATTGGACAGATATGGAAAAGAGTCTTGTATTTGTGAAATTGGCGCAGAAGAAGTATATGATATTCAAACAGGATTAGCCGTTAAAACAATAGATAGAGCCGCAGCTTTTTCTGGCATTGCTCATCCTCAGTCCTTCTTCTGGTTGTTGGAAGATAGAGGACTTAATTTATTTTTTAAACAAACTTTTTCAGATCATTATTTATATAAAATTGAAGATATAAAAGCGATTGTTGAAGAAGCAGAAGAATTTGGCGTAGATTGTATAATAACAACAGAAAAAGACGCAGTTAAAATCAAACATTTTCTGAAAGATATAAAAACTAAAATACCTGTTTGCGCATTGAGGTTGAATGTTAATATTGATCAGGAGGAACTAAAGAGTTTATTTCAGAATTTTTCTGAGTTTAATTTAGTTAAATAATATTTAATTTGAATTTATTGGGTATTTAATGTTAAAAATATAATATGTTGATGTAGTGAAAAAAAATTTGCAGGAAATAATTTTATGAAATTTAAGTTTAAAATAATTATATCGTTGATTTCTTTATTAATTACAACTAATTGTATGTCTGGAATTATTAATGCGGAAGAGGCAAAAAATCCCGGACAACAAGTTGAAAAATCGAATACAACAAAAGATTTTTTATTAGTGCAACCCCTTGATTTAGTTGAAGATCCTGAAACTTTTTTGAATAAAAAGGTCAAAATGCAGGCAGAATTCCATAGATTTACTACGCTCGGTCTTGATTATGAAAAAGCATTTAGGGATTCAAAGGATTTTATTTCAATATTGATTAAAAGACCTGATACGGTTGACGAACATACTATTCCTCTTTCAGAAATGAAACTCATTATAAAAAGAGATGATGCAGAAAACCTTTTAAATCTCGAAAGCGGTGATAAAATAGAAATAACAGGTAAAGTTTTTTCTTCTGCATTAAGCGATCCCTGGGTTGATATTTTTGAACTTAAAACCGAAAATCATAGTGAAAAATCAGAAGATATTGCGAAAGAATAAAAATTATAAGTTGGAACAATTTAAGTTTTTAATAAGGAAGAAATAAGAATGCCTAAAGTATTAATTGTAGATGACGCAGCGTTTATGAGAATGACGCTGAAAGACATTCTTACAAAAGCAGGTTATAAAACAATTGATGAGGCGGCTAACGGCGCTGAAGCAGTTTCTCTTTATAAGAAATCACCGTATGACTTAATAATTATGGATATTGTGATGCCTCAGATGGATGGATTGATAGCTCTTAAAAAAATCATAGATTTAGATCCGCAAGCAAAAATAATTATGTGTTCTGCTATGGGGCAACAGAGCATGGTTGTAGATTCAATTCAAGCGGGCGCAAAAGATTTTATCGTAAAACCTTTTAAGCCTGAGAGAATTGTTGAAGCTGTCGGAAAAATTGTAAAAGCTTAATTTTTGAGAAGTTTTGCAAACTTTCTTTTTCCAACCTGTAAAATTAAAGAGGCTTTATTTTCAAAGTTTATTCTCTGATTTATATCTGAAACTTTTTCATTGTCAATTCGGACTCCTCCTCCTTGAATAAGACGCTTAGCTTCGCCTTTGCTGGGAGCCAGGTTTTTTTCTGCTATAAAGTCAACTATTAAGGAGTCATTTTGGGCTTTAAATTCAGGCATGTCTTCTGGAAGTCCCTTTTTTTTGAAAATATTTATAAATTCCTGTTCGGCTTTTTGTGCATCTTCTTCATTGTAATATTCTGTCACGATAGTTTTTGCAAGCTCCATTTTGTAATCTCTAGGGTTAATATCTCCTGATTTCAAATTTGTTTTATAGCTATCCAGCGTTTCAGTTGGTACATCTGTTAAAAGCTCAAAATATCTCATGATTAAGCTGTCAGGAATCGACATAATTTTCCCCAATATATCCTGAGGTGAATCCGTTAGACTGATGCAGTTTTCCGGGTATGATTTAGACATTTTTACGACGCCATCAGTGCCTTCTAACAAAGGAAGAAGCATCACCATCTGAGGGTCTTTTTTTCCGTAAGCTTGTTGTATATCTCTGCCTAGCAGCACGTTAAATCGTTGGTCTGTTCCTCCTAGTTCAATATCAGAATCTATTGCGACAGAATCGTATGCCTGCATAAGAGGATAAAATAATTCATGCATGCTAATTGGTTTACCTTCGCTGTATCTTTTTGAAAAATCATCCCGCACAAGCATTTGCGCTATGGTTACTCTGGAGGATAGTTTTAACAAGTCGGATAAGTTCATTTTATGAAGCCAGTCGGCATTATTTATAATTTCAGCTTTGGATACATCAATAACTTTTCCCATTTGTTCAAGATAAGTCTTTGCATTTTCAGAAACTTCTTCTGCAGTGAGAGCGGGACGTGTTTCTGATTTTCCGGAAGGGTCCCCTATCATTGCTGTTGCTCCACCTATAATTAATATTATATGGTGTCCTGAATTTTGAAATTGTTTTAGTTTTCTCATTACAACTGTATGTCCCAGATGTAAATCCGGTCTTGTAGGATCAAGACCCAGTTTTATTCTTAATGGCCTGTTTTCATCTGAGGATTTTTTTAATTTTTTTGCTAATTCTGTAACTCCGCCGGGAAGTACCTCTGCTCCTCTTGCAAGGAATTCTGCCTCTTTTATAAAATTTTCAGGTATTTTTACAGTTTGTTGATCACTCATTATTTGTAAATCCTTTTTATCGTCCATATCCGCTTTATTTGAAAGGTTTATTCTTTAGTTTTGATATTTTTATGAACTTCTGAATTAACTTCCCCTCCTATTAAAATTATTAAAGAAGTGTAGTAAAGCCACAATAAAAGAATAATAACAGCTCCAAATGCTCCGTATACTTTGTTATATTGTGCAAAATTTTCAACATAAAGGCCAAAAAGTCTTGACATTGCTAGCCATACTATTGTAAAAAACAATGTTCCCGGCAGTGAACTTAAGATACGATTTTTAATGCTCGTAGAAACATTGGGACTAAAATAATAAATAATAAATCCGATTATAAATAGCATTAAAAATGTTATAGGCCATCTTATATGGTTAAGCGTATTTATTACAGTGTCTTGAATGCCTATATGCTCATTAAGGAATATTAATATTATTTTTCCCATGATTATTAAGTTTGTTATGACAAAAACCGCCAGAATAAATAAAATAATTACCCATAAAGTAATTGCCCGTACTTTCCATGCGGATCTTGTTTCAGGAACTCCATATGCTTGATTTAAAAACTTCATAAGCATATGAATTGCATTAGAGGCAAATAAAATTCCTACTAAAAAACTTATCGTAAGAATGCCTGATGAAGCGGAACCAAGAATTTCCCTCAGTGTTTTTTCTATAAAAATAAGAGCTTCAGGCGGAGCAATGCCTTTAATAGATAAAATAATCTGATTGATTGTTTCTTCAGTTCCTAAGATACCAAATATTGCTGTTATTGCTAC
>CAYZIV010000188.1:0-3873 GCA_964478475.1 uncultured Gammaproteobacteria bacterium
CAGGTTTTCCAAAAGCAAACGACTCAAGTATTTTATTAAAGGAATCACTGGGGAAAGCTCCGGAAATTAACACTATTCGAGCATTTTTTATTAATTTATGCAGTTGGTCGTTTTCCGGTTTTCCTATAAAACAGATATTTTTTAAATTTTTTTCTTCTTTAATTTTTTCCAGTTCCTCAACTTCTTCTATCCCGGATATATAATAGAGTTTTATGTATTTCAGCTTTTTCATCGTGTTGAAAATTAAAGCAATTTCGTCTTTTTCACTCAAAGAACCGTGGTAAACAATATACGGTTGGGAATCATAAACCGGTTTGTATAGTTCAGGATGTGTGTAATCCGGTATATGCGCAATTTTATTTTTTGCTAATCCTTTTTTTATTATTTCTTTTCTTAAAAAATTGCTCGAAACTATGAACTTATCTATATTTTGAGTATCATACCCTATCTTGTTACTGAATTGATTACTTTCCGGTATTCTGCAAAAAACGGGAATTTTTTTTCTTTTGGCTTCTGCAAAGAAAGAAGAAAAATTATTTTTATAAGGCTTAAGCCCCCATACCAAATCCGGCTCCGTAATATCCAGTATTTTTGAAAAATTTTCCACAGAATTAACCTTCTTAAAAATTTCTGTGTTCTTCTTAAATTTTTTCTTCAACTGCGGTTGATAAATCTTTTTATTACCCACCGGAAAAGTTATTATTTGGTGTCCTTTAAAACCGAGAATTCCGATTGTTTTTAACAGGCTTGAATCTTCTTCTATTTCTTTATGATTAAATTTTGATGCCATTATTATTTTCATTTTATTCCCCCGCTAAAATAACTTTTTAGCAAAAATTTCCACCAAAATTTTTGTTTTACTATTAATGATTTTTTATAAATTTATAACCCTCAAACCGGACTATAAAATATACTAGACATTTTTCCTAATAAACCTAATCGTTAATTATAAAAAATCAAAATTTCTTAAAATTTTAAAAAAGATTGGCATTAATATTTTTATCAATTTAAGTTATAGAGAAACCTTATGCTAAAATAGACTTGGTTTGGAAATATACTGATTTAAAGAGAAAAAACAATGAAATATAAAGCTCCAAAAGGAACAAAGGATATACTGCCGTCAGAATCGCATATCTGGCAATATATAGAGCAAAAAGCGAAAAAAATTTTTGAAAACGCCAATTACAAAGAAATAAGAACGCCAATTTTTGAAACAACCGATCTTTTTGCTAGAGGAGTGGGTGATTCAACAGATATTGTCACGAAAGAAATGTACACTTTCGTTCAAAAAGACAGGAGTTTGACTTTAAGACCCGAAAACACTGCCGGAGTAGTGAGAGCTTTTATCGAACATGGCATGCATAGGCTTCCTTCGCCGCTAAAGCTGTGGTACACCGGACCAATGTTCAGGTATGAAAGACCTCAAGCAGGCAGACAACGGCAATTTCATCAACTGGGAGTTGAGCTTTTCGGGGTTGAAAGCCCTTCTGGTGATGCGGAAGTGATCAAAGCTGCGGTGGATTTTTTAGAAGAATTAGGACTAAGCGGTCTTTGTCTTGAAATCAATAATATTGGCTGTCCGGAGTGCAGAAATAAATATAAAAACAGGATAAAACAGATAATTGATTCTAAATTAAGCGAATTTTGCCCGGATTGCCAAATCAGGTTTGAAAAAAACCCTTTAAGGATACTCGATTGCAAAAACGAAAACTGCAAACAACTGCTCGCATCTGCGGAAACAGAAAAAGTTATAAACGAAGAATTTATTTGCTCGGAGTGTGTCGAACATTTTGAAGGGCTGAAAGAATATCTTGAAATACTGGAAATAAAGTATGTTATCAACAAAAAACTCGTGCGGGGACTGGATTATTACAACAGGACAGTTTTTGAAATAACCAGCACAAATTTGGGGTCACAAAATGCGGTATGCGGCGGCGGAAGATACGACCCTCTGGTCGCAACTTTAGGAGGTCCGGATACTCCGGCTGTTGGCTGGGCTATTGGAATGGAAAGGCTTGTCAGTCTTATCGAAAAACCTGCTGAAAAAACTCCTGATGTTTTCATTGTTTCTGAATATACAAAAGAAGCTCTTAGTCTTGCTTTTCAGCTTAGAAAATCTGATCTTTGCGTTGATTTAGACCTTTCCGGAAGAAAATTTGCAAAACAAATTGAAAAAGCATCTAAAATCGGGGCGAAATTTGCGGTAATTCTCGGGAAAACCGAAATAAAAGAAAACTTTTTAACTTTAAAAAACCTCGCAACAGGAGAGCAGCAGAAAGTTTCTTTTGCAGAGCTTATTGAAAAAATCAAATAAACCTTTAACCACCGACCAGGGACGGCTATGGCGAAAAAATTATTTTTCGTCCAGAGCAGCGATGCCGGGAAGTTCCTTGCCTTCAATAAATTCGAGACTGGCTCCTCCGCCTGTGCTTATATGTGAATATGCATCGGGTTCAATACCGAATTTTTCTATTGCTGCAACGGTATCTCCACCGCCAAGTACGCTCATTGATCCTTTTTGCGTTGCTTTTGCTACGCTTTCTGCAACTGCTCTTGTTCCTGCGGAAAATTTATTTATTTCAAAAACACCTACAGGACCGTTCCAGAGAATGGTTTTAGAATTCATAACGATTTTTTCTATTGTATCTCTTGAATTTAAGCCAATATCAATACCTTCCCAGCTATCAGGAATTTCTGTTGCCGGAACAACTTTAGTATTTGCATTTTCGCTAAAATCATCTGCTATTAATACATCCGTTGGTATTACAAGCTTAGTTCCTTTTTCTTCCGCCATTTTCATAAGATCTCTGGCTATTTCAAGCTTGTCATCTTCACAGATAGATTTTCCAACACTGTAACCCTGTGCTTTTAAAAAAGTATAAGTCATGCCGCCGCCTAAAATAAGCGTATCAACCTTATTAATAAGACTTTCCAAAACGCCTATTTTAGTAGAAACCTTGCTTCCGCCAACTATAGCAATAAAAGGTCTTTGAGGTGATTCTAAAATACCGCCTAACGCTTCAAGTTCTTTTTCCATTAATAAACCTGAAACAGCCGGTGAAAGGTGCTTAGTCACGCCTTCGGTCGAAGCATGCGCTCTATGAGCTGCGCCAAATGCATCATTTACATATATATCCGCCAATTGAGCCAGTTTTTTGGCAAAATCCGGGTCGTTTTTTTCTTCTTCTTTATAAAATCTGATATTTTCTAAAAGAACAACTTCTCCGTCTTTTAATTCTTCAATTTTAGATTGAACTTCATCGCCTATACAGTCATCCAGCTTAATAACAGGAGCATTAAGAAGCTCAGAAAGTCTTTTCGCTACAGGAGTAAGCCTTAATTCTTCTTTAGCTTCACCTTTTGGTCTTCCCAGATGAGCTGTAACTATAACTTTTGCGCCTTTTTCCCGCAGATAATTAATCGTGGGAAGTGAAGCTCTAATTCTGGTATCGTCTGTTATATTTAAATTTTCATCGAAAGGAACGTTAAGATCTTCTCTTACAAGAATTTTTTTTCCTTTAATATCTCCCAGGTCTTTTATAGTTTTTTTCATTAGAGCCTCCTCTTTATACTTTCTTCAACAATTTTCAGATAAGAACAGAATAAATTCAAGCTCTATTTTATATTTAATCCTGTTAGTGTCAGGAATAGATAATTGACAATAATCATAGCTCTTGATAGAAGTGACTTTAAGTTAAATTAAAAGGAGAAAATTTATGTTAAGTGAAAATATAGAAAAAGAACTCAATAACCAATTAAATAAAGAACTTTATTCTTCATATCTCTATATGTCAATGGCGGCTTATTTTCAGTCGATTAATTTCACCGGTTTTTCTAACTGGATGAGCGCTCAGGCACAAGAAGAATTAACCC